>JAFDYM010000246.1 GCA_018267435.1 Bacteroidota bacterium
CACACAGATCGGGAGATGGAAGCCGTCTTAATTCGATATTGGATTCGAGAAGGATCGGCAGCGCGGGTAACCTTTTAACTATTATTGAAGGTGGTTGCAACCAAATAGATGTAAACGATTCGTTAAACGCAGTGGTGTTTATACACCGTGCTGACCCTAACGTATTGAATGGTTCAAACGTAGCTCAATATGCGTTCGACTACTCTACGGACCGTGGCGCTACATGGTCTATAGACCGTGGTCCAATAACTGTTAACCCAGCTATTGATAACGTAGATGTAAACGGTCGTTTCCCTCAGGCTGCTATATACAACCCTGCAGGCAACACCAACCCTGCCAACGCACAGCTAGTATATAGCGGTACTTGGCACGATAACGTTACTTGGACTGGCCAAATGCGTGGCAATGGTCAACTAGGCAACGTAGGTTCTTTCAACGTTGAATTCCCTACTATCAACGGTGGTAAGAACGTAATAGGTACTGGTATGGTACAAAGCCAGCCAGGTGTATTTTGGTTGGTTAACCAATCTTCTACACAAACCTTTACAGGTGGCAATAGCATAACCGATGGTATAATAGTACATAAAGGTGTATGGAACTCTGGTACTTCTAAAGTAGACTGGACTGAAACTGTTCTGCCACAGGCTTTCCAAGCACAAGATAATTCAGGTACAACAGTATCTGTTGTTACTTCTTTGAATATCGCTTTCGACCCTACCGGCCAAATAGGTTGGATAGCTGCCCTAGGCGATATTACTGCTGGCGATGACAGCGTTTACTCTCCTATATTCTGGAAGAGCGAAGATGCTGGTGCTACTTGGTCTGCTCCTACGCAAATCAACTTAGCTGACCTACAAGGCGTTACTGAAAACCTAGCTACTTTGTTGTACGATGGCGAAACCCCTACAAGTGGTATACCTACTACAGCTTTCGATGCTGACCTTAATGTAGACGTAAAGGGTAACCCACACTTGTTGGCTTCGGTAGGTAACGGTACCGAGTACTCTATCCAAACTGCTGGTTACACCATGTGGGATATCACTTACGATACTTCATCTATACAAGGTTGCGATTGGAGGGCTATATACATGAGCGATGTATTGGCACTACGCGGTACTATGACTGCCGATAACCCAGCACAAACTATGGATAACAGGCCTTTAACTTCGCGCAGCGCAGATGGTAGCAAAATATTCTTCTTCTGGACCGACTCAGACGTTGATTTCCTAGGCTCGCCTGATAACGATGCTCCGAACCTATTTGGTAAGGCTATAGATGTAGTAGCTGGTACTACTACACCACTTTACAACTTTACCGAAGGCGATACACTATGGGGTGGCCCTACTAATGCTAGCAATGGCGAAGGTGGTGTATTTGGTGGTGCTAAATTCCCTATGGTATCTAACACTGCATGGCAAAACGGTGCGGTATACAATGTGCCATTGGTACTTACACAAGTTGACTATAACAACGACCCAGCTAACAGCTTAGGCTCAAGCGAGCAACCTGCTGCTTTTTGGTACGTAAGCAACATCAATTTCCCTGCTGCTGCATTCAACTCTCCACTTGACCAAACTCCTCCTTCAATAGAACTTACTGGCGATACTTTGGTACTTGTTCCAGTTGGTACTTCATATACCGAGCTTGGTGCTACTGCGTTCGACTGTGCTGATGGTACAATTGTTCCAGTTATCACAAACGCTCCAGATGTAAATACTGACGGTGTTTACAATGTAACTTACACGGCTACCGATTTAGCTGGCAACAGCGCTTCAGTTACACGTAAAGTAATAGTTGGTAGAATACCTGAAGCTAAGTTTGTATTTAGCTTCCCTTCGGTACCTTACAGGGCTCAGTTTACTGATTCTTCATACTACTTGCCTACTGCATGGACTTGGAACTTCGGCGATAACGGTGGTTCAGTTCTGCAGAACCCGGTACGTAACTATATAGCTAACGGTACTTACAACGTATGTTTAGTAGCTAAAAACGCTTTCGGTTCATCTCCGCAGTTCTGTCAAGATGTAGTTATAACTGGTGTTGGTATCAACGAGATAGAATTCTCTAACCAAATCAACGTATTCCCTAACCCAGCTAGCGACAAAATATCTATAAAGATAGAAAGCGACGTAACTGAAGAAATGACTGTAAGCCTAGTTAACCTAGTTGGTCAAGAAGTTACTACACCTGCTGTATACGCTGCTGGTACTACTAACATGACAGTTAACACTGCTAACCTTACTAACGGTTTGTACTTTGTTAAGATAGTTACAGCTTCTACAGGTGCTGTTAAGCCTATCTCTATCAACCACAACAAATAGTATTAGCTCTTTTTTATAAAAAAGGCTCCTGCGAATAGCGGGGGCCTTTTTGTTTTTTAGTAGATATTACACGACATTTGGTGCCTCAAAATAACCACTCACCTGCCATGCGTACTTTTGTAAAGTTATTGTTGCTGTTTGTATTGCCTGCCGCTATTGTATTTCAACTTGTAAGCTGTAATATGGGCAAGGGTAGCCAAGTAAGTTTAGACATTACTAAAGAGCCTTTTAAAAAGCTAAGCGAATACAATTTTTTTGCGGGCAACATAAGCGAGCTAAAGCCTAACGATAGGGTAGTACCTTACGACCTTATAACACCGCTTTATACCGACTATGCTTTTAAAGCACGCTTTGTATACATGCCCGAAGGTGTTAGTACTGAATACGACACCACGCAAACTTTGCAGTTTCCAGTAGGGGCCTGCTTGATAAAAAACTTTTATTATCCTGAGGATTTTAATAAGCCTGAAGGCAAACGCCGTATAATAGAAACACGCTTGCTTATACACCGCCAAAGCGGATGGGATAACCTAGATTATGTGTGGAACGACGAGCAAACCGAAGCTGTGCTTGATAACGCCGGCGATATAAAGAAAGTAAGCTGGATACACTACGATGGCAGTAAGCGCGAAATAGACTATGTAATACCAAACAAGAATCAATGCAAAAGCTGCCACTGGCGCAACGATGCATCGTTTACACCTATAGGTCCTAAGGTGCGCAACCTTAACCGCGACTATGCTTATGCCACAGGTGCCGAAAACCAATTGGCGCATTGGGCCAAGATAGGCTACCTAGAAAACGTACCTGCCGAAAATCCTAAACTAGCTGATTGGAAAGATAGCACGCACTATAGCGTTGAATTGCGCACACGTGCTTATCTTGATGTAAACTGCGGCCACTGCCACAGCCCTAATGGCCCAGCCTATACCAGCGGCCTACACCTTAACCTAGAGAACATAGAGGCCGAGCACCTAGGTATATGCAAGGCCCCTGTAGCTGCGGGCAAAGCCACGGGCAACAGGCTATATGATATAGTACCAGGCCACCCCGAGCAAAGTATACTTAGCTACCGTGTAATGAGCGATGACCCTGGCGTAAAAATGCCTGAAATAGGTCGCACCACCGTACACACTGAAGGAGTAGAGCTAATTAACCGTTGGATAAGCGAAATGAAGGCGCAGGACTGTAAGCCTGAGTAGTTAAATGAAATGAATAAATGGTTGGCACGGTGCTGTAGCGCCTATATAACATGTATGCCTGCCACGCGTGCGCCTACTGTTGCGCCTACTCCTCCATATAAGGGTACAAACTGCCGCTTATAGTAAATACTTGCCCGCTGTTCCATAGCTCATGTATATCGGCTAAGGTGTCATCGTTTAGCTCTTCGTTTTCTACAAGGCTTTCTATGTTTTCTATCTTATCTATAAACACTAGTACAAAGTGTTTAACCAATAAGCTTTCTTCTA
>JAFDYM010000247.1 GCA_018267435.1 Bacteroidota bacterium
CCATATACCTTTAACCTATACCGTGGCACGGGGGCTAACTTTACCAACCCGGTGCGTATCAATAGCTTTAGCGCGCCTAGCTTTAGCGCGTTGAACGATACTACCTTTACCGATACGAATCTGAATACCGAAGACAATGCCTATAGCTACCGCGTAAGCTTTTTAAGCACGCCCGATAGTATAGGTATAACGGCTATTGCATCGAGCGTGTACTTGAACGTGCTAAGCAGCGACCAAAGCTTGAACCTGACATGGAGCGAGAACGTGCCATGGACCAACGATAGTTTTACGGTGTATAGAAGGGATAATGCAACCATGGTGTACGATAGCATAGGCATAGCATACACGCATGTATATGCCGATACTGGCTTGGCCAATGATAGCAACTATTGCTACTACGTAAAGGCTTGGGGCCACTACGAGGTAGCTGAGCTGCCTAGGCCGCTTATAAACCGCAGCCAAATAGACTGTGCCATACCGGTAGATACCGTGCCGCCTTGCCCGCCAATGCTAGCAGTGCGCAACGAGTGCGACCAGCACAACAACATGCCTTGGCAAACCAACGACTACACCAACTACCTAAACTGGAACGTACTGCAACAGCCTTGCAACGATGATATAACGCGCTATTACATTTACTACGGTGCCGACTCGGCTAGTATGGTACTGGTAGATAGCACCATAGGCAAAAGCGATAGCAGCTATAACCATATACTGGCCGATAACCTAGCGGGTTGCTATGCCGTAACAGCTGTAGACCGCATAGGCAACGAGAGCGCCTACAGCAATGTGGTGTGTATAGATAACTGCCCTTACTACATATTGCCGAATACCTTTACCCCGAACGGTGATGGGCAGAACGAAGTGTTCCATCCTTTCCTTCCGTACCGCTTTGTGCCGAAGATAGAGATGCGCATATACAACCGCTGGGGCGAAGAGGTGTTCCGCACCGAGGACCCATACATAGGATGGGACGGCAAGGATAGCAAAGGCAAAGATGTAAGCGAAGGCGTATACCTATATGCCGGCTACTACTACGAGCAGCGCCTTGGCGGCCTAGTGCAGAAGCCACTAAGCAACGAGAAGAAAGGTGGTGGTGTAATACACTTGATAAGGGGTAAGTAGAGAACTAGGAGAAATAAGATAATTGGAGAACAGGGTTTGTGCCGATGGCGCAGGCCCTGTTTTTGGTTTGGGGTATGTCGCAGTGGGGTCTCATGCGAAGCTTGGACCCCGCTGAAAGGGAGTAATTAGGTTCCATTTTCTTCTTTAACTTCGCGGCTTAGTGCCTCCCGATAGATATCGGGAGAGGCAGAACAAATCTCTTACAACAATGTTTACAGGTATTATAGAACATATAGGCAGGGTGGTAGGCCTAAGGCACGAGCAGACTAACCTTGATTTAATTATTGAGTCGCCCATATCGCACGAGTTGAAGATAGACCAAAGTGTATCGCACAATGGGGTGTGCCTTACGGTAGTAGAAGTAACTGCTACCACGCACCGCGTAACGGCTATAGATGAAACGCTGAAGAAAACCAACATAGGCGCGCTTGCCATAGGCGATGAGGTAAACCTGGAGCGCTGCACCAAGGTAGGCGATAGGCTAGATGGCCACATCGTGCAAGGGCATGTAGACCAAACGGCAACCTGCATACGCGTAGAGGAGCAGGACGGTAGCTGGCTGTTTACCTTCCGCTATGCGCCTAGCATGCAGAACATAGTGGTAGAGAAAGGCTCGGTGTGCATTAATGGTACAAGCTTGACGGCCTTCAATGCCGCGGGCGATACTTTTAGCGTAGCCATAATACCTTACACTTATGAGCATACCAACATTAAACAAGTAAAGGTGGGTAGCCTTGTTAATATAGAGTTTGATATAATAGGCAAGTATGTGGCAAGGATGATGGAGATGAAATGACCATTGACCATAGACCATTGACGATGGAAAGAAAGGCTTTGTCATCTTGAGCGAAGCGAAAGATCTTTCTTCAATAGCTTCAGGGTATAAAGTCAACAGTAAGGTCGCCCGAGGGAACTAGCAGTAGGAGTAGAAGCGCTACAGCACCGCGCCAAAAGATAATAGACATAGTGTATTAAATATAGATAAAACAAATACAAAAATATGATAGCAACAAACGCTTATGCAGCATACGATAGCAATACACCTTTAAAGCCGTTTCAGTTTGAAAGGCGCAACGTGGGTGCTAAAGATGTGCAGATAGAGATACTATACTGTGGTGTGTGCCACAGCGATATACACCAAGTGCGCAATGAGTGGGGCGGCAGCAAATACCCTATGGTGCCGGGCCACGAAATAGTGGGCCGCGTGGTAAAGGTAGGCGCTGGCGTAACCAAGTTTAAAGAGGGCGACCTAGCGGGTATAGGTTGCTTTGTCGACTCGTGCCGTACTTGCCCGCAGTGCGCAGCAGGCGAGGAGCAGTACTGCGAGGGCGGCGGCATGGTAGGTACTTACAACAGTAAAGATAGGCAGGGCAACCCTACCTACGGCGGTTATAGCACGCAGATAGTAGTAGATGAGCAATACACCTTAAAGGTATCGGATAAGTTGCCGCTAGAGGGCGTAGCGCCGCTGCTGTGCGCGGGCATTACTACCTACTCGCCGCTGAAGTATGTAGGTGTAAAGGCAGGCGATAAAGTGGCAGTGCTGGGCCTAGGTGGCTTGGGCCACATGGCGGTTAAGTTTGCGGCAAGTTTCGGCGCCGAGGTAACCATGCTAAGCGGCAGTGCCAGCAAGGAGCAAGATGCCAAGAAGCTAGGCGCACACAACTTTGTGCTAACCAAAGATGCCGCTGCCATGGAGAAAGCTAAAGGTACATTCGACTATATATTGAACACCGTATCGGCAGAGCACGACTACGCCATGTATCTTGACCTGCTAAAGACCAACGGCACCATGATAATAGTGGGCATACCGCCTACACCGCTACCATTGCCAGCAGGTAAGCTGATAATGAAGCGCAAGAACATCATCGGCTCGCTAATAGGTGGCATACGCGAAACACAGGAGATGCTTGACTACTGCGCCGAGCACAACATAGTATCGGAGGTGGAAGTGATAAACATAGACCAGATAAACGACGCCTACGAGCGCATGCTTAAAGGCGACGTGCGCTATAGGTTTGTAATAGATACAGCATCGTTGAAGCAATAGGCTAAGTGCAAATAGCGAGTAACTAATAAGGCACTGGTAGATGTAACAATCGCCAGTGCTTTTTTATGCGCGGTGCTGTAGCGTATCTCTCTTACTGCTTCGCACCACGTGCAACCTTCCTGTTGGTACCTGTTATGGTTGAAGGTTGAATGTTGCAAGTTAAAGGTGAATACAACATCAAACATCCTTCTTAGTATATACCCACGCCCAATAAATAAATACAAACTGTACAGCTACACGTGCACACAACATGGCAATAATTCTCGGAAAGGGAGGTTCCCACAGATAACCAATTGTTTTATTAACCCAACCATCCACAAGTTTTTCCGGGTGCAGTACCATATCTACATGTAGCGGTATAAACACTATAAGCATAGCTACTATTAGCCATGCCGATATGCGGCGGGTTTGCTTAAACCATAAGCCTACACCCAAAAGTATTTCGGCAACGCCGCTTATATATATAAGCATAAGGTGCGCAGGCAACCAATTAGGCATTACAAGGAAATAAAACGAAGGATTATAGAAATGGTTGATACCTGCCAGTACGTACAGCGTACCCATTACATAAACCAAATGCTTTTTCATTGTATATATTAATTATTTACCTGCGTTAGGTTCGCGCTTACATCACCTCAAACCGAAAACGACAAACCGAAAACGACAAACTGTAAACAAGTCTAACGTCTATTATCTAGCGTCTAAAATCTAAAGATCAATATATGCCGCATCGGCCTCGTTGTAGTGCTTCATTACAAAGCGCACGGCACGCTCCAACTCTAAGCCTTCGAACAGTACCTTGTATATACCTTGCAATAGCGGTGCTTGTATGTTTAGGTGGTCTACTATCAGTTTCATTATTTGCGCAGTGCGCACACCTTCGGCTACCTCGCCAAGGTCGGTTAATATGTCGCTTAGCTTTTCGCCTTTGGCTATGCGGTAACCCACAGTGTAGTTGCGCGACTTTGGCGATGAGCAAGTGGCTATCAAATCGCCTATACCTGCCATGCCTAGAAATGCCTTTTTATCGGCTCCCATGGCAGTGCCTATGTAAATCATTTCGGCCATGCCGCGGGTAATTAACAGCGCCTTGGTGTTTTCGCCATAGCCTAGGCCAGTCATAGCACCAGCGGCTAATGCCACGTAGTTCTTTAGTACACCCGTTAACTCTATACCCAATATATCGCGGTTGCCATACACCTGAAAGCGGTGGCTGCGCAGCGCCTTCATGCCTTCTTCTATTACTTCATCGAACCTGCTGGCTATTACCGTAGCGGCAGGCTGCTTCTCCATTATTTCCAATGCAAGATTAGGCCCCGCCAAGCAACCTACACGAACAATACCCGTTTCTTGCAGTATCAACTCGCTCATTGTTTTTATGTTCTTCATGCGCAGGTTTTCGGCAGTAGCGGTGTTTATGTCAAAGTCGCAGTGCAAACCCTTGGTGGCATGTATCATCATATGGTCGGGGCGCAGGTAGGGGCTAAAGTCCGATATCATACCCTTAAACTCCTGCGATGGCACTACGGGGAACAGCAGGTAACATTCGCGCGCTACTTCCTCAAGCGAGTTGGTTATGCTTACATTATCGTGCAGGGCATAGCCGCGTATTTTGCGCTCTATGCGTATCTGCTCCACGGCCTGTGGCTTGCGGTCGTATAACCACACCTTTTGGTTTTCGGCCAACAAGTTGGCAATGGCAGTACCAAAACTACCCGCACCTATTACACCTACTGGTCTAGCTACACTCATATTATCTTCTTAAAAGTCTTATTAATGTTTATTCTGTCCTATTAGGACCACTCCCGCCAATAGCTAGGCTATTAGCACCCCCTCCTATAAACAGGAGGGAGTATGGAACTACACAAATTTTTCAAGGCCGTAACCATCTAAGCGGTTGCGGTAGTAGTACAATAGTTTCAAATCTTCCGAGCCCATTTTGTCGCCCTCTTTTACCAGTGGAGATGCGGTATGGTATAGGTTGATGTTCTTCATACCATGTTCTATTATCTTATCGGCATTCCAGCGCAGCTCGGGCGATAGCTGTACCTCGCCTGCCTCCTGCATTTCCTTCAGCTTTTCCTTTAGGCGGTTTACGCCATCTACTACTTCGGCATAAGGTATCGATACTTCTTCTACGGGCGTACGCAGCAAGGTAAATATGTCAACGCCCTTGTACTTTTTGCGCATTAGTTCAAACACCGTAAAGCACACCAAGTGGCTGGTAAGCACAATGTTGTACTTGTAGTAGTTTTCTACTATGCGCTCGCCTAGTATTTTGGTGTATTCGGCATCGCGCTGTTCATCGTCCTTCAG
>JAFDYM010000248.1 GCA_018267435.1 Bacteroidota bacterium
AGGGCGGAAATGCGTGCGGCCTCGAAGTATGCTGTACCATAGGTATGTTGACAGAAGACCAAGCGGTGCGCTTGACAGAGGCAGGCTTATATGCTTAGAACTATAACCTTGATACATCGGAGGAGCACTATGGCGATATAATAACCACCCGTACTTACGACGACCGTTTGACTACCTTGAACAATGTAGAAAAGGCAGGTATGAGCGTGTGCTGCGGCGGTATCATCGGCCTTGGCGAAACAGATGAAGACCGTATCAAATTATTGCACACTTTGGCTACGCGCGAAAACCACCCGGAGTCGGTGCCGGTAAATGCGCTGGTATCGGTAAAAGGTACGCCACTTGAAGGCCGCGAACGCGTACAGGTTTGGGAGATGGTACGTATGATAGCTACGGCACGTATATTGATGCCGAAGGCTATGGTGCGCCTATCAGCAGGCCGCAACGAAATGAACTACGAACAGCAGGCACTTTGTTTTCTTGCAGGTGCAAACTCTATATTTGCAGGCGATAAATTGTTGACCACTCCTAACCCTGAGTTTAGTGCAGATAAAGAGATGTTCAACTTGCTTGGTTTAAAGCCACGCGAATCTTTCAAAGTAGAGAAAGCTGAGGTTGTTACCGTGAATGCTTAATACTGCATGAGCGCTTCTATTCAAAACTACATCAACCAACGATTACAACAGCGCAAGGATGATAATAACTTCCGCTCGCTGAAAGTGATTGAAGACATGGTTGATTTTACTTCAAACGATTATATCGGCTTTGCGCAAGATAAAGCATTGACTGTAGCCATTGAGGCAGAGGTTAAGCAACATCATTTTGCCAATGGCAGCACAGGTTCGCGCTTGCTATCAGGCAATAGTGCTTACGCTGAAGAGGTTGAGTGTTTTATAGCCAACTATCACAATGCCGAGGCAGCGCTTGTATTCAATTCCGGCTTTACTGCCAACTATGGCTTGTTATCGTCGTTACCCTACAAAGGTGATACGATTATCTATGATGAGTTGGTGCATGCCTCTATACATGATGGTATAAAAAACAGCAAGGCCGATAGCTTAGGTTTTAAGCATAACGATGTTTCAGACTTGGAACAAGCCCTACAACAAGCCAAAGGCTTAAAGTATGTAGTAGTTGAATCGGTGTACAGTATGGATGGCGACTTGGCGCCCTTAAAGGAGATAGCAGCGTTGTGCAATCAATACGACGCGGGCTTGATAGTAGATGA
Organism: Bacteroidota bacterium; assembly: GCA_018267435.1. GTDB lineage: Bacteria > Bacteroidota > Bacteroidia > Chitinophagales > LD1 > Bog-950. Next base: position 1,229 of record JAFDYM010000248.1, read on the forward strand.
GGCGCACGCTACAGGTGTGTATGGAAATAGGGGAGAAGGCTTGGTAGGCGCGCTTGACTTGGAAGATGCCTGCCTGGCACGCATACATACTTATGGCAAGGCCATGGGTGTGCACGGTGCGGCTATTGTTTGTTCTAATGATTTGAAAGCCTTTTTAGTGAACTACTGCCGTGCTTTTATCTATACCACATTTATGTCCTTCCATTCGTTGGCGGCTATAAAATGTGCTTATAAGCAATTAGCAAATGCAGGCGATAATAGAGAGCATTTATTTAATTTGATAAAGCTATTGCGCAGCAGCATACAGCTTAGCGATAAGTTTACATTGATAGAAGGCAACAGCCCCGTGCAAAGCATAGTGGTAGCAGGCAATAACAATGTAAAAGCGTTTGCCCAGAGCCTACAGGCGCAAGGCTTTGATGTGCGCCCTATACTTACGCCTACCGTGGCAAAAGGGCAGGAGCGGATAAGAATTTGTCTGCATAGTTTTAATACCGAGCAGGAAGTGCTTAAACTTGCTGAAGCAATCAACAAGCTTTGAAACCCAAACTACCACAACAGATATTTGTAAGCGGCATAGGTACCAATGTAGGGAAAACCGTAGTGTCAGCCATATTGGCAGAAGCCCTGCAAGCCGACTATTGGAAACCTGTGCAAGCAGGTGGTTTAAATTTCACCGACACACATTTTGTACAGAGCTTAGTAAGCAATACGCAATCGATTTTCCATACCGAGCAATACGCTTTGCAAACGCCTGCATCGCCGCACTATGCTGCCAAGCAAGATGGCGTAAGTATAGACATTGCATCCTTTCAATTTCCTGCTATCCAAAACAGATTGATAGTAGAAGGCGCGGGTGGCTTGATGGTGCCTTTAAATGAACAACATACCGTTATAGATTTTGTAAAGCAATACAACTTATCTGTATTGCTGGTGGCTAATAATTACTTGGGAAGTATTAACCACACCCTACTTAGTGTAGCGGCATTAAAGCAAGCAGGCATACCATTGTTGGGCATCATATTCAATGGCGATAGGTATTTAGATAATGCTGAGATTATACAGCAGTTGAGTATGGTAGATTGTGTTTGCTATGTAGGTAAGGCAAACGAGTTGACGAAGGATTTTGTAAGTGCGGGAGCTGCAAAGCTAAGGCAACAACTAGAGGCGCACTATGAGTTATAATATTTGGCACCCATATACACAAATGCAAACTGCTGGCGTACCTATAAACATAGTACGCGGTGAAGGGGCTTATCTGTATGATGATACGGGCAAGAAGTATATAGATGCCGTAGCTAGTTGGTGGACTAACCTGCACGGCCATGCACACCCACACATAGCCAATGCCATAGCCAAACAGGCAAGTACACTGGAGCAGGTGATATTTGCAGGCTTTACACATCCTACTGCTATCAAATTGGCTGATAGACTGTTGGAGAAGATACCGTATCATGATAAGGTGTTCTATAGCGATAATGGCTCTACTGCGGTGGAGGTGGCCATAAAGATGAGCTTGCAATACTTTTGGAACAAAGGCGAGGACCGCAAGCGTATCATCGCCTTTCGCGATGCTTACCATGGTGATACTTTCGGCAGTATGAGCATAAGCGCTCGCGGTGTGTTTACCGCACCTTTCCAAAGTTATTTGTTTGAGGTAGACTTTATTCATACGCCTAATAAGCACAATGCAGCAGAAGTAAAACAGCAATTGCGTAACTTATTGAGTGGGGATGAGCAAAGCGGTTCTCCCTTTAGGGAGTTAGAGGGTGCGGGTAAGCACGCTGCTTTCATATTCGAACCATTGGTTTTAGGCTCAGCGGGTATGTTGATGTACGATGCTGATGTATTGGATGATTTGATAGCTATATGCAAAGAAGCAGGCGTGTTGGTAATTGCCGATGAGGTGATGACAGGCTTTGGCAGAACAGGGCAATTTCTAGCAACAGATTATTGCAGCAACAAAGCCGATATGGTATGCTTGAGTAAGGGTATTACGGGCGGCTTTCTGCCGTTTGCAGCTACTACTTGCACGCAAAAGATATATGATGCTTTTTTAAGCGAAGAGCGCGCCAAAATGCTCTTTCACGGGCATAGCTACACGGGCAACGCCTTAGGCTGTGCGGCAGGCTTGGCTAGTCTGGAGGTATTCGACATGGATAACACTTGGCAGCACATTACGCGTATTGTAGCACAACACAGTGCTTTTGCGCAAAGCATAGCTAACCACCCCTCGGTAAGCGATGTAAGACAAATGGGGACTATAATAGCCATAGAGCTAAAGACCGATACTGGCTATTTGAGTTCAATACGCGATAAGGCATACAACTACTTTATTGAGCGCGGCATATTGGTTCGCCCCTTGGGTAATATCATTTACCTACTGCCTCCGTACTGCATCAGAAAGGAAGATTTGGAATACATCTATGCTACCATGCTCCAGTTTTTGGATAGCCTAGCCGATGGTAATTCATAAATATTGTAAAGCACAGTTCAAGCAATAGAAAATAGCATTTACATTAGTAGCATTAAACTATTGTGTTCATTTCTATTCTAAATAATAAACAATTAACTCAAGCGTTTTAAGGCGCACAACCCTATAACTTGTTATACCCATTTGCTGTCCCTCTTACACATCTAGTTCATTATATTCGCACTATGAGTAAAGTAGCGGTATTTGCCTTGTTTGTTCTGATTAGTGTGTCAGTACATGCCGGCGATACTATTTCTGTTAAGCTGCGCATTACCGATTTATACACTAATACCAAGCTAGGCGGGGTAAGTGTCATCAATCAATTAGCAGGCGTAACGCTAGCCACCGATGCCGAGGGTATGGTAGATTTGCAGGGCGATAAAGGCACTACATTGTTTTTGTTCTACCCAGGTTACAAAACAACACGCTATATTCTTACCGATTCAGCTGGAAAGAAAAGCTATAACATGTACA
>JAFDYM010000249.1 GCA_018267435.1 Bacteroidota bacterium
CTTTACTTCTTCAAGGGCTTCAACAAGTATTCCAAGCCGTTCAGTTTTATCTCGTATATAGTCATAAGCAGTGCACCTAGCTTGCCCTGTGGCCAGCCCTTGCGTTGAAGCCACTCTAGGTAGCTTACCGGTAGGTCGCACAGCAGCCTATCTTTATACTTACCGTAGGGCATTTTCATGCTTACCAGTTGCAGCAGCATTTCGCTATTGGGTTGTGGTTGTTCTTGCATTATGCTTCTATGGTTTTTAGTACGTACTCTTCTACTGGCTTGCGGTGTTGGTCTAGTTGGTACCAATCATATATAAGCCCACAGGCAAAACATACTAGTGCAATACTTAAATCGATGCCGCTAAGTGTTACGCATATTAGCACAAACGCCGCAAGCATCAAACCTATCCTTATCAACCTTCCTTCGCGGTGCTTATACGTTACCTTTACTATGCTGCCTTTATCTACTTCTATAAAAGTAAGCTTTGCATGTAGCTTATTCTCCCATGCAAAATGGTTATCCCATATTACAAGCTCATCGCCCACCCATTTACCCTCAAAGGCTTCGCCGTGGCCATTGCTGGTTTCGCCTTTAGCCTTTACTTCTTCTATCTGTTTGTCGAACCTATATATAAGGTCGGCCTTGGTAAGTGGGGTACTATGTTCGCTCATGTGCTACTCTCCACCCTCTTCCGTCAACTGGTCCCTGTAGTCCACAAACCAACCTGCCTTGAAAGGATAACGCTCCAAGTATAGCTTCTTCACTTTTTCGAACAGCAAGTGCCTTAGCTCGGCTGTGTTGCGGTTGTGCGCGGCAGATATAAAGATGCAGTTATCGTGCGTGCGTGCCATCCAGCTATCGCGCAGATCCTGCAGTATGTTCTTCTTTACTTCCAGCGGTGTAAACTCATCAAAATTCTTCTGCTCGTACAGGTCCATTTTGTTGAATACCACTATCACGGGTTTATCGCCACAGTTCAGTTCCTGTAGTATGGTGTTTACTACATTCATCTGGTCGTTAAAGGCAGGGTGCGATATATCTACCACGTGCAGCAATATATCTGCTTCTATGGCTTCATCTAGTGTAGATTTGAAACTCTCAATAAGGTGCGTAGGCAACTTGCGGATGAAACCAACCGTATCGCTTAGCAAGAATGGTACTGTTTCAAAAGTTACCTTGCGCACCGTAGTATCCAGCGTTGCAAACAGTTTGTTCTCTGCAAATACCTGTTCCTTGGCAAGCAAGTTCATCAGCGTGCTTTTACCCACGTTGGTGTAGCCTACCAGCGCCACACGTATCATTTCGCCACGGTTTTTGCGGCGCACCTCGTTCTGCTTATCTATTTCCTTCAGCTTATCCTTCAGCGAGGTTATTTTCTTCTCGGCCATACGGCGGTCGGTTTCTATCTCTTTCTCGCCACTACCACCACGCGTACCTGTGCCACCACGCTGCCTTTCCAAGTGCGTCCACATACCTTTCAATCGTGGTAGCATGTATTGCAGCCTTGCTAGTTCTACCTGCGTTTTGGCTTGTACGGTTTGTGCCCTGTCGCTGAATATTTCCAATATCAGCATACTGCGGTCAAGCACCTTCTTCTTTAGTATGGCCTCTATGTTGCGCTGCTGGCTCGGCGATATTTCATCATCGATTATAATCAAATCAACGCCCTTAGCCTCTACATAGGTTTTTACTTCCTCTAGCTTGCCCTTACCCACATAGCTTTTGTTATCAGGGTGGCTCATTTTCTGCGTAAAGCGCTTTAGCGTTTGCACACCTGCGGTTAACGATAAAAACTCCAACTCGTCCAAGTACTCAGTAGTCTGTTCATCGCTTTGGCCGGTAGGCACTACAGCCACCAGCACAGCAGTTTCCTGCTTAAAATTCAAATTGTCGTGTATCTTCTTTTCAGCCATTCTTTATCTATCATCCGCCTGTTTAATCTGTATTGGCGGGCAACGAAAATACTATTTTAACACGAGTAGGTATGATAAGGAATGCTAAAGGGGCTTAGAATGTGATGATGTGATAAAATGACAAAATGGGTGCAGCAAGCTGTTGCAACACTACCTTAGTTGCATGAGTTACTCTGAGACGAAAAGTTTTGCGTCTCTACGGAGTAGCGCTACGGCACCGGGTCGTAGCCATGTCCGCCCCAAGGGTGGCAGCGGCTGATGCGCTTGAGGGTAAGCCAACCTCCTTTAAACGGACCATATTTTTTAATGGCCTGTATGCCGTACTCGCTACAGGTAGGCTGGTAGCGGCAGCTAGGCGGCAGCAATGGCGATAGCAGCTTTTTATATAGCTGTATCAATAGCAAAAAGAAACCGCCTATTATCTTGTTTATCACTGCGCAAAGGTAATCAATACAGTTTCACCTTGCTACAGGGGTGAGTGTAAGGTTTTCTACGTAATACATCTAGCACTTTTCATGTATTCTTTGCGTTCTCTGCGTTTTAAACTTTGCGGCCTCTGCGTGAAACGGCTTTAGTCTTATCCTTCGCACGGGTTTTTAGCCCATTTACCGAAAAGACAGGGGGTAAAAGGCTCACTTCACAACTTTTTGTGATTTTAAATGTCTCAACACGTACTTTTGCAGACTGATTAAAATCAGTTTTTTTATTTAATAGTTTGACTTTAAAGAGACACGGATGTCGAAATTTGTCTGGTTTATAATAGCATTGGTAGCCCTGGTGGCGGGTATCATTGTATATAACAAAGTGTTGCATGGCAAAGACAAAACCCCTGCAGCAGCCAAGGGTGGCCCTCCTAAAGAGATGTCGGTAAATGCCTATGTGGTTAGCCCTAAAAGCATTGAGAACAGCATATTGGCATCGGGCACTTTGCTACCTTTCGAGGATGCCGAGCTACACCCAGAGGTAAGCGGTAAAATAACACAGCTTAACCTAAACGAGGGAACACAAGTAGCCAAAGGGACTTTGCTGGTAAAGCTGTACGATGCCGACTTGCAGGCTCAACTTAAAAAGCTAAGGTTGCAGAAGGAGCAAGCCCAAAAAACCGAAGGCCGCATTAAACAGCTATTAGCCATAAACGGTGTAGGCCAGCAGGAGTATGATGATGTAGTAACCAACATCAACAACATAGATGCCGATATTGATTTGATACTGGCGCAAATAACCAAGACCGAAATACGCGCGCCCTTCAACGGTGTGGTGGGTTTAAAAAATGTAAGCCTTGGTTCGTATGTAACACCTACTACCCTAGTGGCTACCTTTCAGCAGATAGACCCGCTAAAGGTTGACTTTACCATACCTGAAAAGTACGCCGCCAGCACGGGCAAAGGCGAAACTTTAAAGTTTAATGTAGAAGGCTTTACCGAGCAGTTCAATGGTAAAATATATGCCGTAGAGCCGCAGATAGATGTAGCTACACGCAGCATAAAAGTGCGCGCACAAGTGCAGAACACAAAAGCCAAATTGCTGCCGGGCGCCTTTGCCAAAGTTGATTTGGGTTTAAAGAATATCGATAATGCCATACTGGTGCCTACGCAGTGTATTATACCCGAGGCGCGCAATAAAAAGGTGATAGTAGTAAACAATGGCAAGGCTGATTTTCGCATTGTAGAAACAGGCGTGCGCGGCGAAACATATATACAAGTAACCAAGGGACTTGAAGTAGGCGACACGATAGTAACTACAGCCTTGATGTATATAAAGCCTGATATGGGATTGAAAGTGGTAAAAATATCTGATAAGTAAATTCAATATAAGCAAGCAACATGAGTTTACCATCGTTAAGTTTAAAACGCCCCGTACTAGCCATAGTAATGAATATCGTTATCCTCCTTTTCGGGGGTATCGGTTTCTACTTTCTAGGCGTGCGCGAGTATCCTTCTATTGATCCGCCAGTAATAACAGTGCGCACCAACTACACCGGTGCCAATGCCGATGTAATAGAAAGCCAAATAACCGAGCCGCTAGAGAAAGCAATAAACGGCGTAGAAGGCATACGCTCTATAAGCAGCAGCAGCAACCAAGGAAGTAGCATTATAACAGTAGAATTTAACCTAGGTGCTAACCTTGAGGCGGCCGCCAACGATGTGCGCGATAAAGTATCGCAAGCAGTAAGGCAGCTACCGCAAGATATAGATGCGCCACCCGTAACCAGCAAGGCCGATGCCAACAGCGATGCCGTAATATCAATGACCGTGCAGAGCAATACGCGCAACCAACTACAGGTAAACGACTACGCTACCAATATACTATTGGAGCGCCTACAAACCATACCTGGAGTAAGTACCGTGCAGATATGGGGCGAGAAGAAGTACGCCATGCGCCTATGGATTGACCCCATGAAACTATCGGCCTACAACCTTACTTTTGCCGATATACAAGCCGCGCTTGATAAAGAAAACGTGGAGCTACCTGCGGGTAAAATATATGGCAACAACACCGAACTAACCGTTAAAACTTTTGGTAGGCTAACTACCGAAGATGACTTTAACGACATGATAGTGAAGAGCGGCGAAAACCAAATAGTGCGCTTTCGCGATATAGGTAATGCCATGCTGGGGCCAGAGAACGAAGAGACTATATTGAAAGAGCGCGGCGTGCCCATGGTGGCCCTTGCCATAGTACCACAGCCGGGCAGCAACTATGTAGAGATAGCCAACGAATTTTACAAACGCTTTGAAGAAATTAAGAAGGAAATACCCGACGACATTAAGCTGAACATAGCGCTTGACCAAACTGTATTTGTAAAGCGCAGTATAACCGAAGTAGGTGAAACCCTTGCCATAGCCTTCGGCTTGGTGGTTATCATTATATACCTATTCTTCCGCGATTGGCTAATAGCCGTGCGCCCTTTGATAGATATACCCGTATCCTTGATAGGTGCCTTCTTCATTATGTACCTATTCGGCTTTACTATCAACGTACTTACACTGTTAGCCATCGTACTAGCCACAGGTTTGGTGGTAGATGACGGTATAGTGGTAACTGAAAACATATTCAAGAAACTGGAGAAAGGCATAAACAAGCATGATGCCGCACGCGAGGGCAGCGAGGAGATATACTTCGCCGTAATAGCTACTTCTATTACACTTGCGGTGGTGTTCTTGCCTATCATTTTCTTACAGGGCTTTGTGGGCAGCCTGTTCCGCGAGTTTGGTATAGTGGTGGCAGGTGCGGTGCTCATCTCGGCATTTGTATCGCTTACACTTACGCCCGTATTGAACGTGTTGTTGACTAAAGACACGCACGAGCATGGTTGGTTCTACAAAAAGACTGAACCTTTTTACCAAGCGATGGACGATGGTTACCGCGACTTATTGAAAGGCTTTATGAAGGTGCGTTGGATGGCCTTTGTAATACTAGCTGCTTGTGTGGCCTTAATGGTAGTTATTTTCTTCAACCTACAATCGGAGCTTGCACCGCTGGAAGACAGAAGCGTGTTCCGCCTAAGTATGAGTACCCCCGAAGGTACCAGCTACGACTACATGGATAGATATGTAAACCGTGTAGGAAGCTTTTTGCAGGATTCGGTAGATGAAGCGCAGATAGTACTAACGGTTACTGCGCCGGGCTTTTCGGGTAGCGGCTCGGTTAACTCTGCCTTTGCGCGTATACGCCTTAGCGAGCCGCACGATAGGGAACGCAGCCAACAGGAGATAGTAGATTATGTAAACAAGAACCTAGGTAGGTTCAACGAGGGCAAGGTGTTCGCCATACAAGAGCAAACTATATCTACCGGTGGTGGCGCACGCGGCGGCTTGCCAGTACAGTATGTTATTCAGAACCTCGACTTCAATAAGATACGTGAGAAGTTACCACTGTTCTTAGAAGAAGCGAACAAGAACCCCACCTTTCAGGGTGTAGATGTAAACTTGAAATTCAACAAACCCGAACTGCAAGTATCTATCGACCGCCTTAAAGCCAGCGAGTTGGGCGTATCGGTGCTAGATATATCTAGTACCTTGCAAATGGCACTAAGCGGCAGAAGGTTCGGCTACTTTATAATGAACGGTAAGCAGTACCAAGTTATGGGCCAGGTAGACCGCGATAACCGCGATGAACCTGTGGACTTGAAATCGTTCTACGTGCGCAACAACAAAGGCGAACGCATACAGCTAGATAACCTGGTGAAAATAGAAGAGCAAAGCAACCCACCGCAGTTGTACCACTACAACCGTTACAAATCTGCAACTGTATCTGCCGGCCTTGCGCCGGGCAAAACCATTGGCGATGGTATAGCAGCCATGGAAGAGATAAGGGCAAAAGTATTGGACGATACCTTTAGTACCGACCTATCGGGTGCCAGCCGCGACTTTGCCGAAAGCTCATCGAACATATTGTTTGCATTTGGCTTAGCGCTTATACTTATCTATCTCATTCTTGCAGCACAGTTCGAAAGCTTTATCGATCCTCTCATCATCATGATTACAGTGCCATTGGCATTTGCAGGTGCATTGCTAAGCTTGTGGATGTTCAACCAAACCTTCAACATCTTCTCGCAAATAGGTATTATTATGTTGATTGGCCTAGTAACCAAGAACGGTATATTGATAGTAGAATTTGCCAACCAAAAGCGCGACGAAGGTGAAAACAAAATGGATGCTGTAGTTGATGCTGCCGCACTGCGTTGCGCCCTATATTAATGACCAGCCTAGCTACATCGCTAGGTGCATTGCCTATAGCCTTGGCGCTAGGCGCAGGTGCACAAAGTCGCGTGCCGCTGGGTATAGTTATAATAGGAGGTATCATGTTCTCGTTGATACTTACCCTATTTGTAATACCCGCCATGTACAGCTACATGAGCCGCACTAATAGGCAGAGCGGCCCCATCCAAACCCTCCCCGAAGCGGAGGGCTTAAAACAAAGCCATTAATATGTTAGCGAAGAAGAAAATATATAGTTTAATACTTGCTGCTATAGCAGTAGCAAGTTTAAATACAGCTGCTGCGCAGGAAACGTTGACGCTGGAGCAGGCTATTGAGCTTGCCCTAAAGAACAACTACGATATACTATTGGCGCGCAACGAAGCCGAGATAGCCGATAGAAACAATACCATAGGTAATGCAGGCATGCTACCTACTGTTAACGCTACGCTTACCGATGCGTATACGCTAAACAATCTGAATCAAAGGTTCAGCAATGGTGCACCCGATATAGCACGTAGTGGTGTAAACGGCAATAACGTGCAAGCTGCCGTGGCTTTGAACTGGGTGCTGTTCGATGGCTTGAGAATGTTTGCTACTAAAGGTAGATTGAACCAACTAGAACAAATAGGCGAACTACAACTGCGCGACCAAATACAAAACACCGTAGCACAAGTAATAACCGCCTACTACAATGTAGTGGGCAGCAAGCAACAGTTAAAGGCAATTGAAGAAGCAATAGTAATAGCTGATGAACGCGCCAAAATAGCTGAAGCAAAATTTACCGTAGGCAGCAGCAGCAAGGTAGATTACCTACAAGCAAAAGTAGATGCCAATATGCAGCGCAGCAACCAGTTTAGCCAGCGTACATTAATAGAACAGCGCAAGGCTGAATTGAACAGGTTGATGGTACGCCCAGCCGATGCACCGTTCGAAGTAACCGACTCTATCATCATTAACTTAAATCCTGAACTTACCCCTGCCGACTTAGAGAAGAAGAACTTTCAACTAGCTATAGCAGCGCGCAATATAGATGTAGCTAAGTATGCCAAAAGGGAAGCCTTCTCGGGCTTTCTGCCATACCTAAACGGTACGGTAGGCTATGCCTTCGGCAGGTCGCAAAGCGATGCGGGTTTTACCCTGTATAACCAAAACTATGGCTTGCAAGCAGGCTTTCAGTTGAACATACCTTTGTTCAATGGTTTAAACACCATACGCCTGAACAAGATAGCAGGCATACAGGTGCAAAGTGCAGGCTTCAATTTCGAGAATGTAAAGATGCAGACCAACGTGGCTTACTATAACCAGTTGCGCAATTTCGAGAATGCCAAAGAGGTGTTGAAGCTAGAAGAAGAGAACGTACAGTTGGCAGATGAAAACGCGAAGATAGCCTTGGAGCGTTTCCGCTTGGCGCAGTCCACCTCGCTTGAACTGCGCGAGGCACAGCTTAGCTTGGTAGATGCTCAGACGCGCACCGTGAATGCACGCCTAAATGCCAAATACGCCGAAACAGAATTGATGCGCTTGCAGGGGGAACTGGTGAAGTAAGAAGGAATACAATTAACCATAAAGGGCGCGAAGGTTTAATAATTGTATTTGTATTTAATCTGTGGCTAAGCCATTCATTTAACACCTAGGGCGAACCTTTCAAGTTAGAATTTGTTCTAACAGGTTAATAGCTATCTTTATTAAGTAAGCCCCTGTAACATGAAACACCTTGCCACCCTATTGCTGCTGTGCAGCATTTGTATTTGTGCCAATGCGCAGAACTATGCCGTAGGCCATGTATCTATCAATTTTAAAGATGCTGCGCGCACGGGTGGCTATGCTATAGGTGGAGCTACGGTATTCCCTACTAGTGGCACAGGCCGCGATATAGGTACCGAGATATACTACCCTGCTACCAGTGCCGGCGACAACACGCCATTTGTAAATGCGCTATTTCCCTTAGTGGTATTCGGCCACGGCTTTGCTATGACTTGGGACTCGTACAAAAGCTTTACCGATTCATTAGTGCGCAATGGATACATTGTGGCGCTGCCACGCACCGAGGGCTCGCTTACAGGACCTAGCCATTTAGACTTTGGAAAAGACTTAGCAAAGGTGGTTGAACTGATGCAACAGGCGAATACAACAACCGGCTCTCCATTTCTAAACAGGCTAACCAACCGCGCTGCCATAGGTGGCCACAGCATGGGCGGCGGCGCTACCTTTTTAGCCGATGCCTTTGCACCGAGCGAGGTAAAGTGCTATTTCACTTTTGCAGCGGCAGAAACTAATCCATCGGCTGTAGCGGCTGCGGCCAACATTATCCGTCCGCAGCTTGTATTTAGCGGTAGCTACGATTGTGTTGCTCCACCTGCCAGCCACCAAAACCTGATATATAATGCACTTGCCTCTACTTGTAAAACAAAAATAGAACTGACCAAAGGCTACCACTGCGCCTTTGCCGATAACAGTTTTACCTGCGGCTTTGGCGAGGGTACTTGCATTACATCGGGCGGATTAACGGTAGCAAACCAGCTGCTGCTTACGCGCCGCTATTTGAACCCGTACCTTGATTATTACCTAAAGGGTATTTGCCCTGCATGGGCGAAGTTTGAGGATTTGCTTGACACTACCACCACTGCTACCATACAACAAACCTGCAACAACATAGTTCCTAGCAATGCTGCCATAATGGGCGATACTCTTTTTTGCGAAGGGACATCTACTACACTTACAGCTAACCCAAGTGGATTCAATTATACATGGAGCAACAATACCATTGATTCTACGCTAGTAACAACGCAAGCTGGGACATACACACTTACTGTAGGTAACGGCACGTGTACCTTAGCTGCTGTAGCAGCCAATACAACTAAAAAGCCGCTACCAACTAACCTGCAAGTAATAAGCAGTACCGACACTACATGCGCGGGCGATACCATAAGCGTAACGGCAAGTGCCAACAATGCCAACTATTACCAATGGACTATACCGCAAACATGGCAATTAATAAGCGGCGATAGCACCAATACAATTGCTGTGCTTACCGATAGCAATGCAGCAAGCATAAGCGTAACCGCAAGCAATGAATGTGGCAATAGTATTATAGATATAACCGACACAATTCGCCACTGGCCTGCGCTAGACTCTATGGCTCCGTTTATAGGCGATTGGTACACCTGCGTAGGCGATTCATTTACTTCTACTGTAACACCCGTGCCTAATGCAGAATACTATGCCTGGACTTACGATGGTAGCACTTACATAACTACGCAACCCCAGTTTACAACTGGTGCAATATTCGGCATGGGAACTGTAATAAGCGTAACTGCCGTAGGCAAATGCTCGGAAGTGTTTTTAGGTACGGATAACGTAATTGCCATCGATATGCAATTAAACTTGGAGCAGCGAGGAGATACATTAGTTGCTTCTTCTAACAATATATCTGCTGGCTATACTTGGTATAAAGATACCGTTGAGGTAGCAGCTGCCACCGAATACTTTATACCTACTGAAAATGGCACGTACACGGTTAAGAGTAATTGCAACTCAACTGCAAGCATTAACTACACACGCGTAGGAATAGACAAAATAAGTGCAGTGTCAATGGGCATTTACCCCAACCCTATTAAGCGCGGCGATGCACTACATCTACCTAACTACAAGCAAGTAAAGGTTTACAACAATCTTGGCACGCTAGTATATGAGGCACAGCAAGTGCCACAAATAAATACAGCCGCTTTCGCGGCCGGTATTTATATAATATGGTTAGATGGCAACACTGCCAAACTGGTAATTGAGTAGATTATTGAGCCACTTCAGTATCAACAAACATTACAGGCGTTTTAGCTTGGCAAAGCGCCAATAATTCTTTGCCAAACAACGAGATAGTTAAGTTAATTCCGTCACAGAATAAGCCATTCTTAAAGTCTTCGGTAAGAAAGAAAATATAATCCCCGTTAGCAAACACTGAAACATACCATTCGTCAAATTCGTCTTTTTCAAAAGGTAAATTTGGATTGAAAGAATAACAAGTATGTTGCCAGTCAAGTGCATACAGTCTTTGTTGCGGAGCAAGATTTTTAAACCAATACACAGCTAATTCATGAAGGTTGTTGTAAGCATCATTACAGAATCCATCATTATAAAATTTAGATAGATTGAACTTCTTTTGCTCAAATTTCGGAGATAATATCCAATGTTTTAGATGTGGGGTGAACTGCATTTCATTATAGATAAAACTCCAACAAGCTGAGTTGGTATTATCATCTAATATTTTCCAGTTAGTTATCAAGGTAATCGCCTACTGCTTCTGTTTGCTCTTCTGTATGGCTTCTTTCAAAGCTGTAGCCGATGATGCATTTACGCCCTCTTCTTTCGCTTTGATGATGGCATAGTCGCAAGCTTTCTCGGCTTCGCTATAGTCGTTCAACTTGTAGCGCAGGTAAGCGTAGGTAAGGTTATTGGTGTACTTGTTATCCAAGTTCACGGCTTGGTAGCTCCACTTTATAGCTTTGCTTAGCAATGCTTCGTCGTTAATGTTTATGTAGTAGTTCCAAGCTACATCGTTCATGTATTTAGCATCTTTGGTAGCATACTTTTTTATGTACTGTGTTACGTTCTTATCGTAGCTGGTCCAGTCGTACATGCTTTCGTAGTAGTCAATGCTCAGCTTCAAAGTTTGCTGGGTGGCATCATCAGCCTTGTTTTCCTTTATAAGTGCAATAGCTTTATCAAACAGCGTTTTGTCTTCTTTCTTTCCTGCTTCCTGTACAGCTTTCTCGGCTATGCCATTTATCTTTTTGTTTACCACATCGGCACCCATTATGCCTTTGTAATAATCTTTGTTTTTCATTACATGCCCTAAGCCTGGCGAGTTGATATTATTGGTAAGGTTGAAGATAGTTTGCGTGTGTTTCTTCTCGCTCAGTTGCTTACTGTTTAGTAACTCCACATATTCCTTAAAAATAGGCTCGTATAGCTCGCCAGCACTGTTCAAAGTAGTTATATAATCAGCCAGAAAGTTTACATCACGGTTGCCGTTCTTGTATTGCTCGCGCATACCGCTAAGTATGCCAGGGGTAGGGTCGTTGGCTTTACGGCCATTGAATACCAAGCCTGTAGGGTCAAGTCCACCAACTATTTTGTGCTTTACATTGCCCTCATAGTCAAGCCAAAGCAGTGTAGGGTAAGCGCGTATGCTGTACTTGCTGCTTAGCATTACACCCTCGCCCTTCTCCATGTCAAACTTGGTGTTAATGAAGTTATCGTTAAAGTATACGCCTACTGCAGAATCGGGAAATACTTGTGCCGAAAGGCGCTTGCAGGGGCCACACCAGGTAGTGTAGCAATCCATGAAAATCAACTTGTTCTGTGCCTTGGCCATGGCACGTATTTCATCAAAGCTTTTATCATGAACAAACTCAATGCCTTGCGCTTTAACAGTTAGCTGTAAAGTTAGCAGGGCTATAAGTAGGGCGAAAGTATTTTTCATAGTGGGTAAAGTTAATACTTGATTGCCATAAAACAGAATGGCCCTCCTTTGTTTAAGAATCGTTATGAAGCAAATCAAGCCCTAATCGGCATTTTTAGCAAACTAGCCCATAGGGTATGCGCGCTTAAAGCACTATATTCGCGCCGCAATGATAGCAGTATCTAATATTCAGTTAAGTTTTGGCGGTCGTGTCATGTTCGACAGCATATCGTTTTTGATAAACGACAACGATAAGATTGGTCTTACGGGCCGTAACGGTGCGGGTAAATCTACCTTGCTTAAGGTGCTGAAAGGCATACAGCAGATAGATGGCGGCGATATTATGTATCCGAAAGGAACCATAATAGGCTACCTGCCGCAGGAACTGCACTCGCAGTCTAGCCTATCGGTGTTGAACGAAACGCGCAAGGCCTTTGATGAGGTAGTGCAGTTATTGGATGAGAAGGAGCGCGTGATGCACGAAATGGAAACGCGCACCGACTACGAAAGCGATGGCTACATGGAGCTGATAGAGCGCCTAGGCGAACTAGAACACCAGATAGAAATACACGACGGCTATAACATTGACGAGCAGACCGAGCGCGTACTAAAGGGCCTTGGTTTCGAGCCTGCCGATTTTGAAAAGGAAATGAAGAGCCTGAGCGGTGGTTGGCAAATGCGTGTGGAGTTGGCAAAAATACTATTGCGCAAGCCAGACCTGATACTGTTGGATGAGCCTACCAACCACTTGGATATAGAATCGGTATTGTGGCTGGAAAAATTCCTGAAAGACTACCCTGGCGCCATTATGATGGTGAGCCACGATAGGAGTTTCCTAGATAACATTACCAACCGTACCATAGAGGTAGTAAGTGGTGATATAGACGACTACCCAGCACCATACACCCGCTACACCGAACTACGCAAGGAGCGTCGTGAGAAGATAATAAGCGCACAGAAAAACCAACAGCGCGAAATAGCACAGCTAGAGCGCAACATCGACCGCTTTAAGGCTAAGGCTAGCAAGGCTACCTTTGCGCAAAGCTTGATGAAGAAGCTGGACAAGATGGAGATAATAGAGGTGGAGATAGAAGACGCCTCGGCCATGAACTTGAAGTTTCCCCCTGCACAGGCAAGCGGCAAACTAGTGGTAGATGCCAAGGACATTGTGAAGAAATTCGGCGAGAAAACGGTTATCAACAAACAGAGCGTAACCATAGACAGGGGTGATAAAATAGCCTTTGTAGGTAAGAACGGTATGGGTAAAACCACCTTCTCGCGTATGCTAGTGGGCGACCTTGGTTTTGATAGCGGCGAGGTAACACTAGGCCACAACGTAACCGTGGGCTACTATGCACAGCACGCGGCCGATAGCATGGACGGTAACGATACCGTGCTTGATGTAGTGGACCGCGTAGCTACTGGGGATATACGCACCAATCTGCGCGATATGCTAGGTTGTTTCCTATTTAAGGGCGATGATGTGTACAAGAAGGTGAAGGTGTTGAGCGGTGGTGAGAAGGGCCGTTTGGCGCTGTGCAAAATGATATTAGAGCCTCGCAACCTATTGGTAATGGATGAGCCTACCAACCACTTGGATTTGCTATCGAAAGAGATATTGAAAAATGCCATCAAGCAGTTTGAAGGTACGGTGATACTAGTAAGCCACGATAGGGATTTCCTTCAAGGCCTTACCAATAAAGCATTCGAGTTTACCAAAGATGGTATCAAGGAGCACATCGGCGATATCAACGACTTTTTGGAGAAGAAGCAGATGGAAGATATGCGCCTACTAGCTAAGCGCGACGATGAAAAAAAAAGTGATGTAGCGAAGGTAAAGCAAGAAAAACCTAAGCAAGAGACCAATGCCAACGATGCCAAAAAGATAAAGGCAGACCTTGATAAATGCGAGAAGCGCATAGCCGACCTGGAAGCGGAAATAAAAACGCTGGACACCAAACTGGCCGACGCTGCAGAATACGAGAAGCTAACGAAAGATGCCAACTTCTTCAGCAACTACGATAAGCTGAAGAAGCAGCTAGAAGAAGAAATGGGCAAGTGGGAAGAGCTGAGCGAGAAGCTGTAGTTTGAAAACCTTTAACCACTAAGGGCACAAAGGGAATACAACACGAAGAGCACAAAGTATATTAATTGAGAGCCGTTCCGTAAATGGGGCGGCTTTTATATTGCTGACTCGGCACTAAACTGCCATAGCATTTTCGAACTGAAACGAACCTTCGTCTCCTGCTATCCCTGCCTTTTCAATATCGAAATAGAAAGCCGTGCCTTGTTGTTGTTCGGCATCAATCCATATATCGCCGTTGTATAAACCCACTACACGCTTGCATATAGCTAAGCCAATACCTGTGCCCTCGTACTCGGCAGTAGTGTGTAGCCTGCGGAACATTTGGAACAATCCCTTGGTGCTTTCCTGCTTCATACCTATGCCATTATCTTGCACCTTAAAGCGGTAGTGTGTGCCTATGTCTTCATGGCTTATAATTACGGTGGGCACATCGCTCTTGTTGAATTTAATACCGTTGGTTACTAGGTTTTGGAATATATGGTAAAGCATGCTTGAATGTACTTTGTACAGTACGGGTAGCGTTTGCGCTACCTCTATGCGGGCATTGCGTTCGCTCAGCCTTTCGCTCAGCTCTATCTCTATCGTCTTTACTATCAGGTTGGTGTCAACCGTGTTTTCGGCAGGCAAGTTTTTACCTATGCGGCTATAAGCCAACATATCATCTATTAGCCTTGCCAATCGGTCGGCACTTTTTACCGATAAGTCAAGAAATTCGTTGCCGGCAATAGGAACTTGGCTACCAAAGCGGCTTAAGTAAGATTTTAGTAAACTGCTTATATTTTTTATAGGTGCTTTTAAGTCGTGCGATATTACATAGGCAAAATTCTCCAAGTCTGTATTGCTGCGTTCAAGGTCGGTAGCATAGGCTGATATCTTCTCGTTTGTTTCAGCCAGCATACTTTCGGCCTTGTAGTTATACCAAGCCAGCATAAATATAGCTAAGCCGAATGTGATGAACTTCATTACTACATTCATATGCTGCACGTTTAGCTGGTCGGCAAGCGGCAAGTTGTATACTGTAAAATATGGATACATGAAATGGTATAACATATAGCCCCCTACTGCCATTACTATGCCTGCCATAAGGTTGCGCACCTGGTTTACAGGGAATATAAGGAAGGGTATAATGTTACAGATATAAAAGAACTCGTGCACCTTACTTTCGTAGCCTATAACACAGGCATTGATAAGCACGAATGAGTTAACTACAGCCATAAACATATATCGCGCGGCGGTATGTCTGCCTTGCATGTTTAGTACAAACACCATCATTACAAAAAAGGCATCTATACTTTGTAATATAGCTAGCGCGTTATAGCCTTTATATATACTGTGTGGAATATAAAGCACCGTAGCCAGTGCCGTTAAAAACGATACCCCATTGGTAAACATGGTGTACTTCGCTTCGCTCAGCGGTGTTCCTTCTTGCACCCCTGCATTAATGATGCTTCTATAGAAGCATTTAGTAAAACTCAATATCATATCCGTCTCGGTTGTAAATAGTATGTACGTAAAATTTCGCGAAACGGTTCAGTATAATTACTTGATACATGCTTAGCTACATGGCCTCTTTTTAACATGTGCTTGCCATAAAAAATTATCCAATTCAAAATCAATGCATTGGAAGATTAATTCAATACCTGTTGAACTTTTTTAACCCTACCTGTGATCCAAGTAGAAATACCTACCGTAAGTGGTTATGTAAGCTGATTTGACAGCAACAAAAGGCTTGCGCTTAACCCCTTAACCTAAACAATATATGACAACGACAAACACTACTATCAATTAACGTAAGCAACGATACCAGTGTTCCACCACCTAGTATCGACGATAAAATATAGCGTAAAGACATTTAAACGAATCGTTCTTTCATTTCTATAATGTGGGTTAAAGGCTGGGGTGCTGAAATAAACCTCGGTATTCCAGCCACTTTTTTTGCTTAACGGTAGAAATGAATATATTAGATAAATAGAACGAAAGAATTGAACCAACCTGCTACATATACCGAAGAGGTGCTAGTTGCCGAAATAAAAGGCAAGAGCAGGAAGGCTTTTGAATATCTGTACGACAATTATTCTCCCGCATTATTAGGTGTTATTTACAATGTGCTCCACAACGAGGAAGCCAGCAACGATGCGTTGCAGGAGGTATTCGTAAAAATATGGAACAACATACATAATTACGACCCTAGCAAGGCCAAGCTATATACATGGATGCTGAACATAGCACGCAACCATGCCATAGATAAGCTGCGCAGCAAGGCAATGAAAACAGACCGCGAGTTGCGGAACGACAAGAATTTTGTATCTCACATTAACGGCAACGTATCAACCTTTGTAGATGGCATAGGCTTGCAAAAGCTGATAGACGGGCTAGATATAGAACAGCGCCAAATTATAGACTACATCTATTTTCAAGGCTACACACAGTCCGAGGTAGCGGAAGAACTCAATATTCCGCTTGGCACTGTTAAAAGCCGCGTGCGCTTGGCAGTAAATAAATTGAGGAAACATTTTTAATAGAACAATGGATATAAGAGCAATCATAGAATCGGGTGAACTGGAGCTGTACGTAATGGACAGGCTACCTGCGGCTGAAACGGCGCAGATAGACAAGCTACGCGTGGCACACAGCGAACTGAACGAGGAAATCCGCCGGATAGAGGATACCTTGATTGCCTTTGCCACGGCGCAAGCCATAAGGCCGTCAGCTAACCTTAAAAACAAAATAGCCGCACAACTTAACTTTGCAGATGAACCTGCACAAACAGTAACACCGAACACCACCGCACCAGAAACCAAAGTGATAACCATGGTGCCGCCTGCTTACCGCTTTATGGCTGCAGCTTCGGTAGCATTAATCATAGGCTTGGGTGCTTCTACCTTCTACTACTATAGTAAGTATAACGAGGCGAATAGCAACTTGCTAGCTATGCGTACCGAACAGAACGTATTGGCTAACCAGGTTAAATATCAAAAAGAACAGAGCGAGGCTATGCAGCAACAGCTAGCCGTAGTAAGCGACCCTACCAACAAAGCAATTGTACTGAAAGGCTTACCAATAGCGCCTAATGCACAAGCGGTAGTTTATTGGAACAACGAAACCGGTAAGGCATACATTAACAGCACTAACCTACCTGCGCTGGCAGCTAACGAACAGTACCAGCTATGGGCTATAGTAGATGGCAAACCTGTTGACATGGGTGTGGTAGATAAGGACAGCGTATTCAACATAGCCAAAGACGTGAAAGGTGCAGTAGCCTTTGCCATAACGGTAGAGCCGCTAGGTGGTAAAGCCACACCGACACTCGAGAAGATGTACGTACTAGGTAACGTAACTATATAACACCTTTAACGATAACCCGTTAATACCATGAAAAAGGCGCGCTGTAACATACGGTGCGCTTTTTTGTTTGGTATTGAATAGAAAGGCATATTAGCCTAAGCACATAATTGCTTACTTTCACCTTATGATTGTTATTTACGGCAAAACCTTCAACGAGAAAAATATACACTTGGCGCAAGGCCTGTTCGACTACCTGCAAAGCAGGGGCAGAAAGTATATAGTAGAAGAGAAGTTTATGAATATGCTGCGCAGCCTAGGCATAAACAACAACGTAGAAACCTATAGCCACTTTGATGAGGTGAAGGGTAGCGCCGAGGTAGTGTTTAGCATGGGCGGCGATGGTACTATACTTGATGCCGTGGTAATGATAAAAGATAGCGAAATACCAGTACTAGGTATCAACTTCGGCAGGTTGGGCTTTTTGGCTAGCCTGGGTAAAGACCAGATACACGCCGCTGTAGATGCCATAGATACGGGCAGCTATATGATAGACAAGCGCTCGCTGTTGGAACTGCAAACCAACAAGCCCCTATTTGCCGATAGCTTTGCGCTGAACGATATGACCATACAGCGCCGCGACCAAAGCAGCATGATAACCGTAAACGCATACCTGAACGGCGAACTGCTGAACACCTATTGGGCCGATGGCTTGATAGTATCTACCCCTACGGGTAGTACGGGCTACTCGCTTAGCTGCGGCGGGCCTATTATATACCCCACCAGTGGCAACTTTGTTATTACGCCCGTAGCACCGCATAACCTAAACGTGCGCCCTATGGTGGTGAACGACGACGTAATATTATCGTTCGAAATAACTGGCCGTGGCGATAGCTTTTTGTGTACGTTAGATTCGCGCGTGCAGGCTATAGATTCGTCATTCTCACTAGCAGTAAAAAAGGCCAAGTTCAGCGCCAACATCATCCGCCTTACCGACCAAAGCTTCCTGACAGCCCTTAAGACCAAACTAAACTGGGGCAGCGACCATAGGAATTAATCATGCACTTATTGCAGCAAATGGCACCCGAATGCCAATAAAAAACAACATTTTGCTTTTATGGGCGTTAAGGTGTTACTTTGCAGTCCTTTTTTTAGAAAATGAAGCTTTACAGGTTTTTAGCCATACTGGGATTAACGCTGGCCACCGCTACGGGGGCCATGGCGCAGTTCGACCAAACGCACGAGATAGGCGTATGGGGCGGCATTACCAATTACTTTGGCGACCTTAACACCAAGGCTTCATTTAAATGCGCGCGCCCAGGGGCAGGCGTTTTCTACCGCTATAATATAAAGTACCGCGGCGCTTGGCGCACCTCGTTTAACTGGGGCATTGCCGAATTTGACGATGCTGTAACCAAAACCGAGTGGAACCGCCAGCGCAACCTGTCGTTCCGTACGCAGATATTCGATGTTACTTCTATTATCGAGTTCAACTTTTTGAAGTACGACAAGGGCAGCAAAAAGCATTGGTTTACACCGTACTTAGGAACTGGTTTCACCGTTTTCTTCTTCAACCCACAAGCTAAGTACAACGGCCAATGGTACTACCTGCAGCCGCTAGGCACCGAGGGCCAGAACGACCCTAGCTATTCGGGTGTTAAAAAGTATAAGCTGTTCAGCTTTGCCATACCTATAGTGGGTGGTTTCAAATTCTCGTTTGCCAAAAACTGGAACGTGGCCATAGAGGCTGGCGTGCGCAAAACCTTTACCGACTACTTGGACGATGTAAGCGGCAAATACCCTAGCTATGCATCGCTACCAGGCGGTAGCACAGGCCTAGCGGCCGCCCTTAGCGACCGTAGCGGCGAGGTAGGCACCGAAAAAATAGGCAAAGCAGGCTACCAGCGCGGCGATTCGCCTAAAAGCGATATGTACCTTATGGGCGGTATTACCATATCATATACCTTTATGAAAACCCGTTGCCCAAGCCCGAACGGCAGCTACAGGTAGGTCTTCAGAACAATTTTTACTACACAGAGTTATTAGAGAATCCGCAGAGTTTCGCAGAGAATTTTGTGTATTAGCTAAACCACACTTTGTTTTTATCTCTGTGCACCTCTGCGAAAACCTCTGTTCCCTCTGCGTAGTATAGTTTTTCCCTACCCCAAAACCAGAATTATTATCTTATTGCTATTTGAATATCTTTGCCCACCTTAAAATAATTTTTTAATACCGCGTTTAATCGTTCGAGTTTTAAGTGAGTCTGAAACAGCAAATAGACCTGGCCAAGCTGCCAAAACATGTAGCCATAATAATGGACGGCAACGGCCGTTGGGCTAAGCAGCGTGGCAAAAACAGGGTTTTTGGACATACTAACGGTGTAAAAGCCGTGCGCGAGTCGGCTGAGGCTTGCGCCGAGCTAGGGGTAGAATACCTAACCGTGTACGCCTTTAGTACCGAAAACTGGAACAGGCCACAGCTGGAAGTAACAGCGCTGATGACCCTGCTGATGAAAACCATAACAGCAGAGCTTAAAACGCTGACAAAGAACGACATAAGGCTAGGAGCCATTGGTGATATAGATAGCCTGCCTAAAGGTGTGGCCAAGCAGCTAAAAGAAGCTATAGCTGCTACTGCACACTGTAAGCGCATGCAGCTTAACTTGGCGTTAAGCTACAGTGGCAAAAGCGAAATACTGAACGTAGCTAAAATATTGGCTACCAAGGTGCAAGCAGGCGAACTAAAGGCAGGTGATATAAATGAAGAAGTGTTCGAGCGCCAGTTGTTTACAGCAGGCATGCCCGACCCCGAATTGCTGATACGCACTAGCGGCGAACATAGGCTGAGCAACTTCCTACTATGGCAGTTGGCGTATGCCGAGTTTTATTTTACCGACGTGCTATGGCCCGATTTTGACAGAGAAGAACTATATAAAGCCATTATTGATTATCAAAACCGCGAACGCAGGTTTGGCAAAACCAGCGAGCAGTTAGTACCCTAATGAAATTACACCTACAGAAAATCATTTTGGCTTTATTGCTATTGGCTGGCGTACGCGCACAGGCACAGGCACCACAGCTATTCGACTATAGCAAGGGCGGCGAATATGAGATACAAGACATAGTGGTAGAAGGTGCCAAGCACCTTGATGGCCGTATATTGGTAACCCTATCGGGCCTAAGTGTAGGCGATAAGGTAAAAATACCGGGCGACGATATACCGCGCGCCATTAA
>JAFDYM010000024.1 GCA_018267435.1 Bacteroidota bacterium
ATCAGGCCCTTGTTGTTCCAGTTGGTTGGCACCGATAACCAATGCGGATTTCCGGCAAGGATCGTGAGCGGTGGTTTCTGCCCTCCTAAGCCTCGCTAAAGGTGGAAGGATGCGGATGTGTTATAGCGGAACTGTTGGGCTCCCGTTTTATTTTTATTGTATCTACTTGGTCGGCGTCCCCGCCAACCAATACACGCATGCCGCTTGCTTTATAGTAAGGGGCTATTGGTGCTTATAGCCGCCGGCATGTTTGCTAAGGCCTACTCGTAGCTTAAATGTATGGCATCCAAAAAATAAGTTCGGGCCTGGTGTAAGTATCGGCAGCACATAGCCGTCAACTGCTTATTCATTTACTAAAAAGCACATCGCTATGAAAAAAACCTTACTTACCGCAGCTATGGCTGCCCCCCTGTTTGCCATAGGCACCCAAACCACCTTTGCCCATAACCCTGGCGGCGAAAAGAAAGCCAAGAAAAAAGCGAAACACGAGCACACATGCAGCAAGGCCTGCACTGCCGATATGCACGCCTACAAACACGGCGAAAAAGGCCACAAGTGTATCGCCGAGTGCCACAAAAAGTAAGCTTGCCATTTACTTATAAGTACTACAGGCTGTACACGCGTGGCAGAGATACGTATGCGCAATACGCAACAGTATGGTGCCATATAACAGTCAAAACACAAAGCCCTTTCCTGCATTAGGAAAGGGCTTCATTGTTTTATCTAACATCTAATGTCTAGCTACTAATGTCTATTAAGAACATCCCATGCTGTTGCCGCAGTTGATGCACTTGTAGCAGGTGCCGCTGCGGATGGTGATGTTGCCGCACACGCTACACGGTGGCGCATCGCCCATCATATCGCCCGCTGCTTTGTTAAAGGCGCTCATGCTGTTATTGTTGGCAAGCGTCAGCTTCTTCTCTACACGTATTTCGTTGTCCTTTTTCGGTGTAGGTTTTGGCGTGTCCTTCATTTCAGGATGCGTACTTGGCGCATTGCTGCTAAGCGGTGTATCGCTTATCTCGCTATCTATATCCATAGTGCTTACCTCGCGCATACTTAGCTCGCTTGGGGTTACGTGTACTAGGTCGGTTCTGCCTAAATATTCAAATGCCAATAGGCGGAATATGTAATCCACTACCGATGATGCATTCTTGATGTTCGGGTGGTTAACCATACCGCTCGGCTCGAAACGTGTAAAGGTGAATTTGTTCACGAATTCCTCAAGCGGCACACCGTACTGTAAGCCTATGCTCACGCTTATGGCAAAGCAGTTCATCAAGCTGCGGAACGATGCCCCTTCCTTGTGCATATCCACAAATATCTCACCTAGCGTTGCATCGTCATATTCACCTGTGCGTACAAATACTGTTTGCCCACCAATCTTCGCCTTTTGCGTAAAGCCGCGGCGCTTGCTTGGCAGCTTTTTGCGCTCCACTATTCTCGATAGCTCGCGCATAAAGTTGGTGTCGGTACTTTCTTGCATCAATATACGTGCAGCTTCCAATACTACCTCTGGTGTAAGGCGGCTGTAGTCTTCTGTAGCTTCGGCAGCAACGGCAGTTTCCTTTTTGTCTTCTTCTTTGTCTGCATCCTTCTTGTTGCTTAGTGGCTGGCTTAGCTTGCATCCATCACGGTATAGGGCATTAGCTTTTAATCCCAACCTCCACGATAGTTCGTAGCAGCCTTGTATATCTTCCACCGTAGCCTCGTTAGGCAGGTTAATGGTTTTGCTTATCGCTCCGCTTATAAACGGCTGCACGGTAGCCATCATTTTTATGTGGCCATGTGCATGTATATAGCGCTGGCCTTTAGCGCCGCACTTATTAGCACAGTCGAACACAGGCAAGTGCTCATCTTTCAAATATGGTGCGCCCTCTACGGTCATAGTACCGCATACATATTCGTTGGCGGCTTCTATCTCGCTAGTGCTATAGCCTAGTTCGCGTAGTAGGTTGAATTTAGGGTCTTTGAATTTATCTGCACCTATGCCTAGGCGGTTCATTACGTCCTCGCCTAGCGTCCACACGTTGAATGCGAATGTGATATCGAACGCACCTGCCAATTGACCTTCTATGCGCTCTATGTCAGTTGATGTCAAACCCTTTTTGCGTAGCGTATCGGGGTTAATGTGCGGGCAACCATTTAGGCTTGCATGGCCTTTGGCGTACTTCACTATGGCATCTATCTCGGCATCGTTATAGCCTAGCGTAGCCAGTGCCATTGGCACGCACTCGTTCACTATTTTAAAGTAGCCACCGCCCGATAGTTTTTTGAATTTAACCAATGCAAAGTCAGGCTCTACACCCGTGGTGTCGCAGTCCATCAATAAGCCGATAGTACCCGTAGGTGCTATCACCGTTGTCTGTGCATTGCGGTAGCCATATTGCTCGCCTAGTTGTAGGGCTTCATCCCACGCTGTAGTAGCGGCAGATAGCAAATAGCTAGGGCAGTGCTTAGGGTCAATGCCCACAGGCTTAACGTCCAAGCCTTCGTAGCTGCTGGCATCGGCATTGTAAGCCGCTAGCCTATGGTTGCGCATTACGCGCAGCATGTGCTTCTTGTTCTTTTCATAACTTGGGAACGGCCCAAGTATCGAAGCCATCTCTGCAGAGGTTTTGTACGCCGTGCCGGTCATAATAGCGCTTAACGCGCCGCCCCATGCGCGGGCCTTGTCGCTATCGTAAGGTATGCCGCTTACCATTAGCACCGAGCCTAGGTTGGCATAACCCAAACCCAGCGTGCGGAACTCGTAGCTCAACTGTGCCACATCTTCCGATGGAAACTGCGCCATCAATACCGATATTTCCAACACCACTGTCCAGACGCGGCTCATGTGTTCAAAGCCTTGCACATTAAACTCAGGCGTAGTATCGTTAAAGATTTTGC
>JAFDYM010000250.1 GCA_018267435.1 Bacteroidota bacterium
ATCTTTGCTTTGGCCGTTCCAGTCCGTATCCAAAGCCCAATTTATTTTATCGGCATATAGGTAGTTGGTCATGTGGCGCGAACTGCGCAGTCCCATTTTTTCACTTTCGTAGCACTGGCTGCAGCGGCTATCGCGCTCATCGCGCAGCATTTTCTTCCTAAAATCATGCATAAGTTTGCCATCCCATATCTCTTGCACGCTTTGCTGGTTTATATTGCCCAGCGCCCCTTCTTCATCCCAAGGAGTAAGGCAGCAAGGTGCTACGGTACCATAGTGCGAAACAAACAGGTGCAGCCAGGGTTTCATGCAAAAGGCTTGGCTATTTTTCACATCCTCTTGGCTGGTTATTTTTCGTCCTTGTAGGCTATTTATAATACTTTGTTTTACTGATGCCATGGTTTATTTATGCAGTAACTGTAATGGTGCAATTTAATACATTCGCCCAATGGGCGAACAACAAATAATTGACACTACCATAGCATACGTTAAGCACGAGCTACAGAATGCCGAAGGCGGACACGATTGGTTCCATATAGAGCGTGTATGGCGCAACAGTATAACCATAGCCAAGCACGAAGAAGTAAACATGCTGGTAGTACAGCTAGGCGCGCTGCTGCACGATATTGCCGACTCGAAATTTAACGGCGGCGATGAAGAAATTGGCCCACAAAAGGCAAGTGCTTTTCTGCGCAGCATAAATGTAGATGAGGATACCATAGCGCATGTAATAGCTATCATTCGCAACATAAGTTTTAAGGGCGGCAACTTTAATGCAGCATTTAAAAGCAAGGAGCTAGATGTAGTGCAAGATGCCGATAGGCTAGATGCCCTAGGCGCCATAGGCATAGCACGCGCCTTTAACTATGGTGGCTATAAGGGCCGCGAACTTTATAATCCTGCAGTACCGCCCAACCTTAACATGAGCAAGGAGGAATACAAGCACAGCACTGCGCCTACGCTCAACCATTTCTACGAAAAATTATTGTTGCTGAAAGACCTAATGAATACCCCAACAGGCAAGCGCTTGGCCCAAGCTAGACATATATTCATGCAGCAGTACCTTACCCAGTTTTATGCCGAGTGGAAGGGTCTTGAATCATAGGAAGATCTTTTAGTCTATTAACATGTGCAGTATGTCGTCAAGTATATAATACAATCTATATTTTAACATTTAGGACGAGCTTATCCTAAATGTTAAATAGTAAACAGCAGCAAAAGGCTAATACATTAATACGCATAGCATTACCTAAATGCTGTTAACAAGCCTAATGGCTCAGAGGTTTATTAAGTAATTGTGGCATTAAAATGGTGGCATTGTGAATAAGTGCTGCAAAATGACACTTTATTGACAACAGGCCGTATAATACTAATATACAAAGTGCGTTAGCTTAGTATATAACAAACAATTGCATAACCTAAACCACATTAGTTATGAAAACCGACACTTCAATGAATTTAATGCTGGTGGTATTTTGCGTAATACTTATTGGCTTTGTAATGCTGAACAACAAAATGAGCGATGCTTTAAATAAGAAGCAGGCCGATTTGGAATTGAGCCACAGTAGCAATAAGTAAGCCTAGCTATTTAGCTAAGCTAAGCTTGCGTACTGCCTTGCCCTCGTTGGTTGCTAGTTCAACCATATATACTCCCGACTGTAATAGCGAAACATCTAACCTAGTATGGCTACCCACTAACTGCGTAGCAAGTACTTGTTGCCCAGCCATATTGTACACCTTTACTTGACCTGCTGTAGCGGCAGTTTGTATGGTAACTATATTGTGTGCTGGGTTAGGGTACATGTTCCACTCTATATTGGTGTTTACGTTGCCTATAGATGAATAAATAGTAGCAAACTGTACAGCGCTGTATGCGTTTACGCGGCCAAAGCCAAGTTCGTGGCTCCATGTGCCATTGCTATAGGTAGAATCATACGCATAGCCGCCTACTTTATCTGCTGTTTGTGCTATTACATTACGCAGGTCTTCGGCACTTAGGTCGCCACGTAGCGATAATACCAAAGCACCTACACCCGCAGCATTAGGACATGCCGCCGAGGTGCCGTTGAACAGCATGTAGTAATCGCTAGTAGTGCTAAAGCCTTTGTTGCCACGCATGTCGGTAGTAGGTACGCGCACGCCAGGTGCACTAAAATCTAGCCCTGGACCGTAGTCTCCTCCCCAGCTTTCGTTACTGCAATCGTTTTCATTCTTGCGCTCATCGCACATGCTGGTAGCATTTACTGCTATAGCTATATCTAGCTTGCCTGGCCATATAGGTCCGGCGCTGCCTCCCTCGTTACCGCTGCTAAAAAACATGGCGCAGCCCTTGCCGCCGCGTCCGTTTTGATATGCCTGCAGCATGGCATCTTCTACCGGCTGTACACCACCTGGCAATAGCACTATAAGATTTTGCGGCAAGCCCCAGCTTTGGCTCATTAGGTCGGCTTCGGCATCGTTCCACGCCCAACCTATGGCATCGGCAAATATGGCGGCTGTAGAAAATGGCAATATGTTGCCACCGTTGTTAGTGTAATAGAATGAGCGCACAGGTATCAACTTGCAGCTTGGTGCTACACCGGCTATGCCTATGCTGTTATCTTTTATAGCGCCTATTATACCTGCACAACAAGTGCCGTGGCCATCTTCCTGAAAGTTAGGCGTAGGGTAGCCATCGGTGCTATCGCCTACTGCATCGTGCCCTGGCAGTAGGTTGGCGCGTAGGTCGTTGTGCAGCGTATCTACACCCGAATCTATTATAGCTACTTTAATAGTTGAACTACCTGTGGTTATAGTCCAAGCGCTATCTACATCCATGTCGGCATCTACGGTTCCGTTGCCTTGCAGGGCTGTGCCCTCGTTACTTAGTGCCCATTGGCGGTTGTAGTAGGCATCGTTGCTATTTACTAGCGGATTAAGCAGGTAGTTAGGTGCTGCATACTGGCACCATGCAGCATTGCTAAACTGCGCACTTAG
Source organism: Bacteroidota bacterium (assembly GCA_018267435.1). Taxonomy (GTDB): domain Bacteria; phylum Bacteroidota; class Bacteroidia; order Chitinophagales; family LD1; genus Bog-950. Next base: position 2,974 of record JAFDYM010000250.1, read on the forward strand.
GTTTACCACGTTGTCGGTTTTGCCGCTTACGGTAAGTAGGTATAGATTAGGCACATACTTATCGGCCTTTACTTGGCTTATGTTATGGGCCTTCATTAGCTCCTTCATTTGCGGCTCAAAGTTCTTATCGCGCAGCTTTACAAAAAACTGGTTGGTAACACCTGCATGGTGCTGGCCATCGGTAATAAAAAACGACACAAAACTTACTGCATCCTTACTGGCAAAATAGTTAGCAGCCGCATTGTAGTTGCTTACAAAGCAGATAGTAAGTTTAGGGTTAGGCAGGTGCGTAGTAGCCGTTACCAGGCCCGAAGCCTTTATCAGTTCATCTTTCTCGGCTTGGCTTATGTTGCTATTGAATATTAGCAATAACCTATCGGCAGCTATGTTTTGGGTATAGGTTTCAAAATTGTTGGCGCGCACAAAGGTGCCTAGCAATACCAGTAGCAGGGGTAGAAAATATTTCATGGTGTATGTTGATGTCGGGTTTATTTATTACACTATTACTTGCGGTTCTCCCTTTAAGGAGAAATTTCG
>JAFDYM010000251.1 GCA_018267435.1 Bacteroidota bacterium
AGCTTCACCACTTACTATTTCGGTGTTGAAGAAAGACTCGATAATACGCACGTTATGGGTAGAAGGCTTTAAGGGCAAAACCAATATTGTGCTTGATGTAACAGGCGGCGATAGGGTGCAGATAGACCCGCAATTGATAATACCCGAAGTGAATCGCCGCAACAATACTTACATCATGAGCAAGCTGGCGCACAAGTTCGAGAAGCTGCGCTTTCAGCTATTTGGCACTATAGAAAACCAGAACCGCTCGCAGGTATTTTTTGCTCCACATATAGGTTGGAACAACTACGACAAAACACAGATAGGCATTGCCATTTACAGCCCATTTATGCCTACGCGCAAGTTTCAATATTCGTTAGTGCCTATCTTCGGTACAGGCAGTAAAAACCTATTGGGTTTTGCACGCTTGGCTTACAATATTTTTCCTGAGAAGGCACAGCGCGTAACGGTAGGGGTGTTGAACAAGCGCTTCTCTTATCTCCTATTTCCGCGCAACTTAACCTACGATAAGTTGGAGCCATATATCAGCATCGATTTCAAAAAGAAGAATGCTCGTAGCCCTGTTCAACATAACTTGCACATACGCAGCGTTAACGTATGGCTAGAGCTATTGCAAGGCGACCAAAAGAAACTGCAATACTACTTTGTAAACGAAATACGCTACCGCTTGGAGCGCAACACTACCTTGCATCCGTTGAACTTTACGGCTACCTTCCAACACGGTAAAAACTTTGCGGGCTTATGGGCTGAAGCCAACTTTAAAATAAGTTATAGGCAGAAGAACCAAGGCTTTGCCATACGCGTGTTTGCGGGCGGTTTCCCTCTTTACGCCAAGGCTAGTAACGATATTACTTCTCCCCTACCGCGCATATACCTAAGCACAGTCACCAATAACACTTTCGCTTATTGGCTGCAGAAAGATTACACCTTCGATGAGAACTTCATCGACCGTAACGGTCGCGACAAATACCTAGGTAGGCAAGTAGCACTAAGCGGTGGCGCATTCCGAAGTATGACCACCATTGGCGCAACTAAAAAGTTCTTGGCAGCAACCAATTTCTCTTCTACCCTATATAGGTTTGTGCCTATACGTCCATTTGTAAGCATGGGTATGATATTAAATGATATGAATAAACTGGACTTAGCCGCAGAGCTTGGACTAAGCCTAGTTGCCATACCAGATATGATAGAGATACACCTACCGCTTGTTACCACCAAAAACATTGTAGAGAATCAAAAGGTATTGGGCATTACGAAGTGGTATCAGCGCTTCACGTTTACGCTTAAGCTACCTATGCAAAGGCCGGGTGCCTTAGTTAAGCAGATGGTGCTGAATAACATGTAAGGAGAGGTTTGCATTTTTTAAACCTTCATAGTTACCTACCAATGTTCGATATAAATAAAAACGACTAACATTGTACCAGCAAAAACGCTAGCGATATGAAAAGTGTATTGAAACAATTGGGCATTAATGCCACCAATGTAGGAACTTCTACAGGTAATAAATGGATTAAAGGCAAGGGCGAAACTATCAAGAGTTACTCGCCGGTAGATGGCAAGCTGATAGCATCGGTTACTGCCACCACGCCTAAAGAATATGAAACCGTAATAGCCGCAGCGCAACAGGCTTTTCTTACATGGCGCAACGTGCCTGCGCCTAAGCGCGGCGAAATAGTAAGGCAAATAGGCGATGAACTTCGCTTGCATAAAGATGCACTAGGCCGTCTGGTATCATATGAAATGGGCAAGAGCCTACAAGAAGGCCTTGGCGAGGTGCAGGAGATGATCGACATCTGCGACTTTGCAGTGGGCCTGTCGCGCCAACTATATGGCCTTACCATGCACAGCGAGCGCCCTAACCACCGCATGTACGAGCAATGGCACCCTATAGGTATCGTGGGCATTATTTCAGCTTTCAACTTCCCCGTAGCAGTGTGGAGCTGGAACAGTATGTTGGCTTGGGTATGCGGCGATGTATGTATATGGAAAACGAGCGAGAAGACACCGCTATGCGGCGTAGCTTGTCAGAACATAGTAGCCAAGGTATTTAAGCGCAATGGCTTGCCTGAAGGTATATCGGGCCTTGTAACGGGCGACTACACCATTGGCGAATTGATGAGCAATGATACGGCTATCCCTCTTGTATCGGCTACTGGTTCTACCCGCATGGGTAAAAAAGTAGCGCAGGCAGTAGCAGGCCGCTTAGGTAGAAGTTTATTGGAGCTTGGCGGTAACAACGCCATTATAGTTTCGGAGAATGCCGATATGGAAATGACCTTGATAGGTACCGTGTTTGGTGCAGTAGGTACTGCGGGCCAGCGCTGCACTACTACGCGTAGGTTGATAATACACGAGAGCAAATACAACGACGTAAAGAACAAGTTGAAGAAGGCTTATGGCCAGTTGAAAATAGGCAATCCGCTTGACCAGAAAAACCACGTAGGCCCGCTGATAGATACAGCAGCCGTAGCGGCTTATCAGCAAGCCATAGAGGCAGCTAAAAAGCAAGGCGGCAAGGTAGTGGTAGAAGGTGGCGTGCTAAGTGGCAAAGGCTACGAGAGCGGCTGCTATGTTAAGCCATGCATAATAGAAGCGAACAACGAGATGCCGATAGTGCAGCACGAAACGTTTGCGCCTATTCTATACATTATGAAATATAGCACGCTTGAAGAGGCGATAGCCATGCAGAACGGTGTGGTGCAAGGCTTGTCATCATCTATAATGACCACCAATATGCGCGAGGCTGAACGCTTCCTTAGCGCTAATGGTAGCGACTGCGGTATAGCCAATGTAAACATAGGTACCAGCGGTGCCGAGATAGGCGGCGCCTTTGGTGGCGAGAAGGAAACAGGCGGTGGCCGCGAGTCGGGCAGTGATGCTTGGAAAGCGTACATGCGCAGGCAAACCAACACCATCAACTACGGTAGCACTCTACCCTTAGCACAAGGCATCAGATTCGATTTATAGTATCAAATACCTATAAAACCAAAGCCGCCGCGAGACTAAACTTGCGGCGGCTTTTTTATGTTAGATATAGCTGCTTACAGCTTTATCAACTTCTTGGTTATAGTGTTGCTGCCAGTCTTTACTTTCAACACATATACACCGCTTGCAGCATCGAAGCTGATAGCATTTGTGTTATCCATCAGCACCACATCGTACACTAGTTTACCGCTGTAGTCGTACACCTCGGCCTTCGCGCCGAACATATCATTAGCTAATTGCACATACCAAGTACCATTCGCATTAGGGTTAGGGTATACTACTATATCGCGCTCTATAGTTATACCTATATCAGTCCTCGTCATGTTTATAGTATTCGACGATGCACCGCAACCGTTATCGTCAGTTATAACTACTGCATAGTTACCATTCTGCGTAGCTACATATTGGCTACTTGTAGCACCGGGTATCACATCGCCATTAAAATACCATTGATATGTTACGCCGTTCAAGGCAGTCATAGTATCCCCATTAATTGTAACCGACACTGGCGGCAATGGATGAGCGTATATAGCTTGTATTTGCGATGAGGCCGTGCAGTTACCTGCATCGGTTACAGTTACGTAATAGTTGCCTGCTATACGCGTGGTAATACATTGGGTAGTTTCCCCATTATTCCATTGGTAAGAAACGAAACCAGATGGCGCACAGATAGTAGCCGTACTGCCTCCACATATAGTATCTGCGCTTGACGACACAGCTACTGCACCTGCACCAGTGGTGTTTACCAATGCGAAACTAGTATCGATAGTACAGCCAATGGCATCTATAGCATTGAAGTAATAAGTGCCCGCGCCAAGGTTCGATACTTGGTAAGTACTGCCGATGTTGTTACCGCCCGTATTCCATTGCACATTGATAGGTGCAAAACCATTTATGCCTAGGCAAGTCAACACGCCATTATTATTGCCACAGCTAGGCTGTGTAACTTGAAACGTAGCCGTAAGCGGCGGCGCTATAGCCAAATAAATACTATCGGCCACAGGGCAGCCATTGGCACCCGTTACCGTTACGCTGTACATACCCGCGGTGGTGGTAGCTATAAACGGTGTATTGGCACCATTGCTCCATTGGTAAGTGCTACCTGGCTGCGTAGCATTCAATATATACGGGCTGTTGCTACAGAACGAAGTATCGGGGCCGAGAATAGAGTTAGGCCCTACGGTTAACCCGTTTATTACAATTGTATCATTATAGAATCCATCGGTTACTATGTAGGTAGCACCTTGAGTTACGTTTACATTCAATATCGAATCGTTATCTATGTAGGTATTTGAACCTGGTACAAACCAATGGTACTGGCCAGTCACGCTATTGGCAGCGGTTATTGATACTGGGCGACCTATACATGCATTCGTATCGCTTAGTGTAAGCATGGGCTTGTACGTTTCTACCGATATATCATCGAAGAAATAGTAAGCATATCTTCTGTTGGTTCCATTATTTACACCGAATTGCTCTTTAATTGTATTGGCATCATTCCTAAAGTTACCAATGGTCATATACTGATATGGCTGTGTAGGCGTATACAAGAAATGGAAGAGCCTCCAAGTGGTATCCCTAACAACACTATCAATAGATAACTGTGGTGTGATATTTGGAATAAGGTCATCGCCGGTTTGTGTAAGCGCATTCGAAGTAAAAGCTACCTGTATACTATTAGAATGGAAGATATAAGTAGGTGGGTTCGAGTTCCTTATCCAAAGCTTAACCAAATACTTTTGCCCTACTACCAAAGGCGATGTTAACCTAGACATTATATATTCTCTGTATTCAGCTATATCCTGAACATACATACCAAAGCCAACCAGTTTATTACCGCTGTGCGGAGCTAAGCTACCCATAAAAGAATTAGGCAATCGAGAACCACCCGTAGAGGTATAACTAAATATATCGGGCGTACCTTCGTAATAGTTTCCGCATATGCCATTGGCAGGGTTCATCCAATCTTGCATGTATTGAAATTCGCAGCCGTAATATGGCTCTTGCGTAACGTTTTCGAAACTTGGGTTTAACACCAAATTCTGCCCAAAAACCATACAAGTAGCAAACAAGGCTACCGCACAGGCAAGGATAGTTTTCATAGGTTAAGGTTTTGCTTTTGCGACAAATATAAAAAATAATCCCACTATCGAACAAAAGGGTTATATCTATCTATAATACTATTTGCTTCTGGTACTATTCTAAACCCTAATATACTTATGCAATAGATAAAAGTTACTGCAAGCGAGTGAGTAACAATATTTAGTAATGGATGAGTGAACACCGGGAAAAGCATAGCCAAGCCTATACATGCAGCTATTAGCAGCACTATC
>JAFDYM010000252.1 GCA_018267435.1 Bacteroidota bacterium
GCTTCTCGGCAGTATCCTTCTTATCAAGCGCATACTTTACTTGTTGGGTAAGTAGGTTACGCTCGTTCTCCTTTTCGCCCACGCCAGCTACTAGGGTGTTCAGCTTCTTCTGTATCTCGAAAAGCACCTTCTCCTTCTCTACGTTATCTAGCTTTTCTTTTTCAAGCAAGGCCTCGTTCTGCGCTAGGGCAGTTTCAAACTCTACCTTCCTATCCTCGGCGTTCGATTTCTGTCCTTCAAGGTCTTTATAGGTCTCCTTATAGCTTTGCAAGTTGTACTTTGCTAGCAATAGGCTCAGTTCCTTGTACTCGTCTTTCAACTCGTAGAAACGCTTGGTTTTTTTAGCCTGCGCCTCTAGGGTTTTCAAGTTGTTTTCTATCTCGAACAAAAGGTCCTTTACACGCTCCAGATCGGCATCGGTGCCTTTTAGTTTGTCTATGGTTTCCTTCTTGCGCTTCTTATACTTGCTTACGCCCGCAGCCTGCTCGAACAACTTGCGGCGGCTGTTATCGCGGTCGTTCAATATCTCATCTATCATGCCTAGCTCTATTATAGCGTAGCTATCCGAGCTTACACCTGTATCTAGAAACAGGGAGTTGATATCCTTCAAACGGCAAGCTACACCGTTCAGTTGGTATTCGCTTTCGCCATCGCGGAACAAGCGGCGCGTAATGGTGATGGTTTTGTAGTCGCTAGAGATAATGTTCTTCGTATTCTCGAAGGTAAGCGATACCTCGGCCATGCCGCTTGGCTTGCGGCTGCGCGTACCGTTAAATATCAAGTTCTCCATCTTCTCCAAGCGCAGCATACTTGTTTTCTGCTCGCCCAGCACCCAGCGGATACTATCTACCACATTACTTTTGCCACAGCCGTTAGGGCCCACCACACCTGTTATGTTGTTGTTGAAGTGTATGGTAGTTTTATCGGCAAAGCTTTTAAAACCTTTAATTTCTAGGGTTGTTAACTGCATAATTCTAACCTGTTTATAACCTATCCCGAGCATGGCCAAATGGCCAAGTTTCCCTCTCAAAACGGGTATATTCCTAAACTAAATAGGGGTAGCGAAAATAGCAAAAGCCAACACCCCCCGATGTGAAAAAAGTCAACAGCTATCCACACCTTATTCACATTTTTCAGGTTCTTTTTGCTGTTAAATGGCTAGAAAAGTCGATTTTATGCTTATTCTTCCCAGCTTTCTCTCCCTTGCGCGGTTCACTTTATGCCATAGTGGATAATGAAGTTGATTTGGAGCTGCCTGATGTAAGTGGGGCGGTACTGCTGTACGCAGCGCGTACTGTTCCTTGCCACGCGCCCACAGTCTGTTGGCTATTACGCCATAGTAAAAAACAAAACCGGGATAGCGTTTCCACTATCCCTGTTTTGTTCAAAACTGTATGCGTTATACTATTTATTCAATAGCGATTTTACGTTTGGTTGAGCAAAAGGGCTCTTGAAAGTGCCAGATTGCTTAGCCTTAGGCTGAGACTTGCCTTTGAAACCAACTTGCGCAGCAGCTTCGCTGTGGCTTACTGGTATTGCTTGGCGGTATTTAGATGCTGAACGGGTATCGTTAGCAGAACCTAACAAGTCAGCACCAAAGCGGAAGTCTTGGTAGTACAAACGCTTAGCCGATACACGGTAGCTAAAGTTGATAGTAGCATTGCCACCACCTAGTTCGCGTACTTCAAAGCCAGTGCCAGCAGCATTAGGTACTACATAAAGACCTTTGCAGTCGCCTTGTGGTGTTACCGATATTACCATTGGGTGAGCTTCGTCTATTACCACTGTTTCTAGGAATAATGGGTCAAGATTTACAGTAGCTACGCCATTTACTAGCTTAGCGTTGCCTAAGTCTTCGAACCATACACCTGGAGCTTCCATTACATATAGCTTCTGGTTACCTTTAGAAGTAGGAACCGATGCTGTTTTAGCACCTGTTGCTGCTTGGTCGCCTACAGTGTAGCTACCGTATAGGTCGCCTTCTGCATATACACCTACGTAGTTAACCGAGTAACCTACAACACCTATGTCATCGGTACTTTCACCTTGTACACCAGTACCAGCAGTAGATATACCTTCTACACCTATGTTTTCGGCAGAACCCCACACACCTACATCTAATCTACGTGTAGGAGGTGTACCACCGTAACCAAAGCCTAGTACACCTGTACCATACTTACTGTTTACATCGTAAGTACCTAGTAAACCAAGTACTAGCGAGTCGCCAACTGTAGCGTTACCCATACCATAGCCCATAGCACCTGGTGTATTATCTACACTGCTGGTAGATACACCTACTAAACCTGGGTTAGCTCTGTTTTGAGCATCGTTCGATAGGAAGTAACCACCATTGCTGTTGATGCTGGCACCCAATACCGCAGCTAGGGTATCGGCACCTGCGCTTACACCAGCTAGTGCATAACCTTGTGTAGTTGATAAGCTAAGCAAAGCTGGGTTGTTGATGTTGAAACCACCTGCGTTGAAAGTACCAGAAAGGTTGGTAAACACGTTTTGGCCAGAAACCAAAGTACCTTGAGAGAAGTTAGAGCTATAAGAGTTAGCAGTAGTATTGGTTTTAGTAACCTTTAGGCCACCTAGCAAGGTTGAACCTGCATCTATCAAGAACCTATCGGTAGCACTTGGTGCAACTGCTACACCTATACCTGTACCGTTATCTTGTATCTGCGAGTTGCCAAGCGATGTGCCGTTCGGTGTAAACTTAGCTACGTAGTTTAGGGTACCGCTTGCGCTACCTGCGCCCGTAGGGCCAGTAACACCAGTAGCACCAGTAGGGCCAGCTGTACCTATGCCGGTAGCACCTGTTGCGCCAGTAGGACCTGTAACACCTGTTGCGCCAGTAGCACCTGTGGCGCCGCCGCCGCTACCAGGGGCACCAGTTGCGCCTGTAGGACCTGTGGGGCCAGTAGGGCCACCGCCAGTACCTTGCGCACCAGTAGCACCAGTAGGGCCTGTAGGGCCAGCTATACCTTGTGCACCAGGAGCTCCAGGAGCACCAGGTGTGCCGGGTGTACCTGCAATACCTTGCGGACCAGTAGGGCCTGTAGCGCCACCGCCGCCGCCATTTGCTGCGTATAGTGCATAAGGTACGCTTAGTAGTTGAGTAGCATTGCCGAAAGCAGTGTAACTAGTACCGCCGCTTAGGTCGGCTTCTACTTTCATGTATTTGTTTCCGCTTGCCCAGTTTACACCACCTAGTGTACCTGTAACAGGGTTGCCGCCACCCACCGATACGGTGAATAGACCAAATTGGTTAGTAGATGTTGCATGGGTTTCTACATATACAGCGTTGCCGTTAGGGCCGCCATCTAATATGCTGAAACGTAGACCAACCGATTGGTTGGCTAGTACCTGGCCGCTGCCATTACGGGCTACAGCCTGGTAGTTCATCAACTGTGGTGCCTGTGCGTGTGCTATATAAGCACCGAACAGAAGCACAATGAGTAGTCGAATGTGTTTCATTAATTCAGGATGTTTTGGTTTTAAAATTAGTGCGAGATAAATGTAGGTATCGATAACGGCAATGTCAAGCATTCTTTTTAAATTATTTAGGAACACCATAGAATCCGAAATAGCTGATTGGACGGATATTAACTATGTATATAAAGCATTGAGTTGCATACATAAATTGCCATGCCGCCTATTTTGCTATTTTCGCGCCGATATGAGTTTAGTAGAGGAAATACACAAACGCCGTACCTTCGGTATTATTAGTCACCCCGATGCTGGTAAAACAACTTTGACAGAAAAGTTGCTACTATTTGGTGGGGCTATACAAACAGCAGGTGCCGTAAAAAGCAATAAGATAAAGAAGACCGCTACCAGCGACTTTATGGAAATAGAGAAGCAGCGTGGTATATCGGTGGCTACATCGGTAATGACCTTTGAGTACCGCGACAAGCTGATAAACATATTGGATACACCCGGCCACAAGGACTTTGCTGAAGATACCTACCGTACCCTTACTGCCGTTGACTCGGTAATAATGGTGGTAGATAGTGTAAAGGGTGTGGAGGAGCAAACCCGCCGCCTAATGGAAGTGTGCGCCATGCGCAAAACGCCTGTTATCGTATTCATCAACAAGCTTGACCGCGAAGGCCGCGACTCGTTCGAACTATTAGATGAGATAGAGAAGGAACTGAAAATACGCGTACGTCCATTGTCATTACCTATAAACCGTGGTAGCTTATTCAAAGGCGTATATAACTTGCATAAAAAGTATCTGAACCTGTTTAAACCGAGCACTACTAAAGTAGCTGATGAGGTAATGCAGATAACGGATATAAACGACCCTAGGCTAGAAGCAGAAGTGGGTGAGCGCGATGCTAAACAACTGCGCGAGGATGCAGAGATGGTAGAAGCTGTATATGACACCTTTGATGTGAAGGAATATCTAAAAGGTAACTTAGCACCTGTGTTCTTCGGTAGTGCTGTAAACAACTTTGGTGTGCAAGAGCTATTGGATACATTCTTGGAAATAGCACCTGAGCCGCGCCCACGCGAAACCGATACCCGCATAGTAGAACCTACCGAGCCTAAAATGACAGGCTTTATATTTAAGATACATGCCAACCTTGACCCTAAGCACCGCGACCGTATCGCCTTTATGCGCATCATGAGCGGCACGTTCGAGAGGCATACCTACTACCATCATGTTAGGCTTGAAAAGAACTTCCGCTTTAGTACGCCGGTTACCTTTATGGCATCGAGCAAAAACATTGTTGATGAAGCATATCCTGGCGATGTAGTGGGGCTGTACGATACGGGTAACTTTAAGATAGGAGATGTAATGACGGAAGGTGAAGACTTCCAGATTAAAGGTATTCCTAGCTTCTCACCTGAGATATTCAAGGAGTTGATAAACATAGACCCTATGAAGAGCAAGCAGCTGGAGAAGGGGATAACCCAGCTTACCGATGAAGGCGTAGCGCAGCTATTTACCCAGCAACCGGGCAACCGTAAGTTTGTAGGGACAGTGGGCGAACTACAGTTTGAGGTAATACAATACCGCTTGCAGCACGAGTATGGCGCAAGCTGCCGTTTTCAGCCTATAAGCATGACCAAGGCTTGCTGGCTACGTAGCAACAACCCGCAAAAGTTAGAAGACTTTATCCGCTTCAAATCATCGAATATTGTTCAGGATAAGGACGGACACATTGTATATCTAGCACCTTCGGAGTGGTTCCTACGCATGGAGCGGGAAAATAACCCAGATATAGAATTCCATTTCGATAGCGAATTCAAAACTGAGTTTGCTTATTAGCATATTTAGGTGCTAGTATTTGCCTACTGCCTACGGCTTCCTTGTGTGCTTCCACCTTTTATGGCTCCATAGCCAATCAGATGGATAGGCTTGCAGTTGCTTTTCCAATAGCGATATAAAGCCTTGGGTTATGTCGTTCGGTTTCTGGGTGCTAGCATCTTCGCTTATTACCTTTACATACATAGTGTAGTGCCCACGGCTGGTTTGCTTTACGTAGCAATATAGTGCTGCTGTGCCGTGTACTGTGGCGTATTTACCACCACCATTCATAAATGCCGTATCGTGGTGTAAGAATTTGGTCCAGTATGCACGCCCTGGGTTACTAGGCGATTGATCGGCAATGAATAGGTGCATGGTGCGTTCGCCCACATCTTGTTTAAAGTAGCGAGCAGCTTCGGTCATGCTTATCAATTGCATGCCATGTCTGCCACGAGTGCGCAGTATCAAGTCGTTCATGTATTTATTCTTGATAGGACTATAGATGCCATAAGCCTTGTAAGGCGTTGCCTTGTTAGCTGCCAGCGCTGCATATTCCCAAGCACCTGTATGGCCAAGCAGCACGGTTACGCTTTTACCTTCTTCATATAGCCTCAACAGCAATTGCTTGCTGCCTTCATCTAGTTTACAGCGTTGGTTTAGTTCTTCTTCGCTTATGGTAAAGCATTTTATGTTCTCTACCACACGGTCAGCCAAATGCGTGTAAAACTCACTGGCTATCGCATCAATTTCTATCCCGCTCTTATAGGGGAAAGACTGGCGGAGATTGCCATAAACTACCTTAAGCCTGTAGCGGATGAGTACGCGTAGTACAAAGGCAAGTAGGTCGGCAAACTTATATAACACACCCGATGGCAGGTAGCTGAGCAGGTGTACCCATGGTGCTATCAGGTAATAGAATATCATGGACGGGTGCCGTTAAGCATCAATTCGTTTTGGTTTATTGCATATTGGCGCACGCGCATGCCGCTACGGTTGAAAATCTCAATTTTCATTTCTCGGTTACCTTGAGGGCCACTAACCGATATACGACCAAAGTTTTTGAGTGCATAATCGGTTTTCTTCACTCTCCACTGGTTTTTATATGCGCCGAACAAGCGGCGTGGCAATGCAGGTGCCGTAAGCGGTGAGCAGGTAAAATCGTAGATTGGGTAGCCATTCCAATCGCGCTTGCTTATTTCGCTATAGTGTTTATCGCCTGTTAGAAACACTACTCCTTTAATGTTGTTCTTGGCTATAAAGTCAAGTAGGTCATTCCTTTCTCTAGGATATCCGCTATACGATTCACCAAAGCCGTTATCTATCAACACTTGGCTACCTATGGCTATAAATTTGAAAGTAGCATCGCTTAGCAATAGTTTATTCTTCAACCATGCCAATTGTGTTTCACCCAGAAAGTCTCCCAAGGTATCGCCCTCTGGTGCGCGGTAGTAGCGGTCGTCGCACATCATAAATTCCGAATCGCCATGTTTGAACGAAAAATAATTTCCGTGCAGTTCCTTTTGTTCGGGGTATACGTTTGGCCAAAAGCCTTTAAAAACCGTAAGTGCGGTATCCATTAGGGTAAACTCGCGGCAGCAGTCGTTAGGGCCGCTATCGTGGTCGTCCCATATAGCGTAGTTAGGTTGGTGGCCTAAAAAGTCGCGATAGAAAATGTTGAATTTTCGGCGAATCAACATTTGGCGCTCAAACATTCCTTCATAGCTTTTATGGTGCTTAGGGTATATGTAGTATACGTTATCGCCCAGCCAAACCATAAAGTCGCCATTCTTTTTGCGCATGCGGTAGAATATCCAGTTGCTACCACCAGGAAACAAGCCGCGTGTTACATCCGTCTGCAATAAGTTGCAAGATCCTAACAGGAAGTTGTAGTCGTAATTAGTACTATCGCGCTGGGTGGTAAACGAGTACTTGGCATGGCTACCCCAGCCATCTATACTTAGCAGTACGTTATATGTATGGCCCGGCTTAAGGCCAGTAAAATCCATAGTTAGGGCTATTTCGCCTTTACTGTTGCTTAGGTATTTATAATCTGTAGGGTAGTACACACGCTTCTCGGCAGTATCGCCAAGTATCAATAGGTTTTGGCCTTGGCCACGGTAGCCTATCCATATGCGGGCCGTGGTTTGGCTTACATTGCCTATAACTGGGCCTGCCAATAGGCGTGGTTTTACTGTTTTCTGCGCGTAAATGCAGTTGTTAAATGAAAGTATTAAAACAATCAGGGTTAAAGCTCGTATCACAAGAGCGAATGTAACAAAGTTATGAGAGTGTAAGAAAAAGGGAGGGAGGTTGGAATCTTCAAGAAACTAAGGTTTCACCTAGTTTTCCCCCGTTGTTTATAATCGGGCTCTTGACTTTTTTGCGTATGCCATTATTTTGCTTTGATAGGTGGATACCGTAAAGACAATATTATTGCTGGATGCAGATGAGCAGAGCGCGCAGGATATACAGCGTTTTCTGAAGGTGAGCGCCTATGCCTTTACGGTAAGCCATGCCGGCGACATACCCGAAACGCTCAATTATCTTAAAAGCCGAAAACCCGATATTATACTGCTAGATGCAGCTATGGCAAGCAAGAAAGACTTTGCCTCGGTACGCATTCAGCTAGATAAACATAAAATACCCGTAATACTACTAAGCGATGCAGGTGGGCCTGAAATAAAAGAACAGGCACAGCATGTAGGCGCGCACGACTACTTGGTTAAGAACAAGGTGAACTTGTTCAACCTGCAAAAGCTGATAGTAAACACACTTAAGGTTAGCGAAACTGAACATAAGCTAGATAGCGCTTTTGAAATGCACTTGACCAACCAGGAGTCGTTTGTGCAGATGCTTAATAAGATA
>JAFDYM010000253.1 GCA_018267435.1 Bacteroidota bacterium
CAGGCATTTGTCATCTAGCATAAACTGCATGGCTAGGTCCTGAAACATGTGGTTGTACTTGGCAAATTGCATTTCTATAATATGCTTTTCGCGCTCTGTTTCATTTAATGGTGGGCCATCGTTTATAGGGTGCTCGTGCAGCCTGTTGGCGTGTTCCTTTAGGTAAGTTATACTACCCATAAACTTCGATACAAAACCGCCGCTGGTATCGCTGTAGCCAAACTTCATGGCGTGTTGCCCTACGCTATCTACTAGGGTAAACCTAGGGGTATAGGTTTTAAGCGCCTGCACGGTATCGTACATTGTGTTTATGCTTTTGCCAAAGTCGTTAAGGCCCGCAGTTTCGAAATAGTTTACCGCCTCGTTGCGTTCTATTTCCTGCGCTATGTTGCTTAGCGCTAGGTATACGCCTTGGTCGAAACGCTCCTGGCGCACGGCGTAGCTTTGCTTTATCCAATTATACTGTATAATGGTAAGCCCTGCCAGCGCCACACTTATACCCACTATTATCAGGTTTACTAACCTATTGTTCATACCTGCAAAGATAAACTTAGCGCACGCATGCTACCTAGGGTTAACGTATTTTATTAATTGACAATAATAAATAGGGTAGGGGCTGCCCTAGTGTTTGTAACCTTTAACATTAGCCTGCGTACAAGGTAGTGTGCTTTTAAAGATGGCACAGCTTTTTACGGAACCACAATCGAGAGATTGTTTAAAAGAATAAAATACGAGGGATATGAAAACTAAATTACTAACCGGACTTTCAGTAGCTGCATTTAGCTTAATGATGCTAAGTTCTTGCAAAAAGGAAGATGAGCAACTGAACAACATATCGGCCTACCGTGGCGATGCTAGCCAAGCACAAACAGTAGACTATGCTGACATTAACTCTTCAATGGTATTTGAAGACCGCGTAAATGGTGTTGACTACCTAATTACCAAGGATATACAGATAAACGCTGCGGTAACCGTAAAGCCAGGCGTTACTTTTATGTTTAAAGACGGTGCGGGCTTTACCGTAACCGAAAATGGTAGCCTTAAAGCTATGGGTACCGATGGCAACGAGGTATACTTTACCTCGGAAAGTGGCAAGCGTGGGGGTTGGAAAGGTATTACCTTTTTAAGCAACAGCGGTAACGTACTTTCATATTGCAAAATAGAACATGGTGGTGGTGCCAACAACTTTGGCTCGGCTAACGTAATGATAGGTGTAGAAGGTAATAGCGCGGTGGCTGAAGTAAGCAACAGCACTATAATAGCCAGCAAAACCGATGGTATATTTATGGCTGAACGTTCTAACATACTACACTTTGCAGGTAACAATGTAACTACCAATACTGCCCACCCACTTACTATACATGTAAGCCAGGCTGGCCAGCTAGATAACGGTAATGTGTACACTAATAATGGTAAACCAGATGTTCGTTTATATGGCGGAAATACCTCAATTACTACACCAGTTGATATAAACAATACAGGTGTATCGTACTTGGTTACAGGTTTAGTAAAAGCTAGCAATGCTATCAACATTAAACCTGGTGTAAGGTTGAATATGGATAACAATGCGCAAATAATAGTAAGCGGTGCCCAAGCATCATTCAATGCAGTAGGTAACTCGGCGCAACCTATTATTATAAGTTCGCCTTACGCAGCTACCGGTGTGTGGAACAACATACAGTTTGATGCAGCAAGCTCTGGCAATAACCACATAGAATATTGCAACATAAGCGGCGGTGGCCTAGGCAACGCAGCAGGTATGATAAGTGTAGTAAACGGCAGCTCGGTAACAGTACGCAACAGCACCATAGCCAACAGCGCAGCCAACGGTATATACATACAAGCGGCTACTAGCCACTATAACAACGATATAGCTACGGCCAACACATTTACAAACAACGCCGATGGCAACGTTGCCATCAATTAATAAAGAGTATTACAATCAGGTTATAAGCTTCTGGGCCTCGCCATCGTGCGGGGCCTTTTTGCGTTTGGTGGGTAGGTGGTAAATAGTTTATTTAGCATGTATGAAAATATATTATGCTGTATTGCTAGTATGCAGCTTCGCATTTAACTGCACCATGGCACAGTCAGTAGATACCATAGGGCCTAAGATGATAGAGGAGGGACTTATAAGTAGAAAGGACTACGACGCATTTTTTGAAAAGTATGCATTAACGGATAAATGGCAACAAGGCTTACTTTGTATTCTATTGTTTAAACAGGGCGAGGAGCTAATTGTGAAATACGACGTTGCCGAGTTCGCGTTCGTTTCATTCTCAAAACCTAGTAATGAAGTATTAGCTAAAATTAAACCCAGTTTAGATGACTATACGCAAAAGCTGTACAAGCTTGGCCTAATAAATGATGATGTACGCGAGACCTTGCTATATAACATAAATGAAGGGAAATACATTGAAGACTACCATATAACCGATGCAGCTATTGAAGAAATGCGCTTGGTGGAAATAATGCAACCTGCTGCAATAATACAGGTAGCAGAGGCATTGTATAAAGCAAAGCTGGTTAGCACCAAATATGAACAGCTGCTGCAGGATATAGCGGCTAAAAAGCTGAAAGCACCCGATAGCTTTCTTTTCTATTTAGATAATGTGGTGTTTGTAAACGATAGTTTATTTACGAATGTAGATACCACCAGGCCGCTATTCGAAAACGTATATAAACGTACTGCAAGCATATTGCCGCAATTGGCATTTAGTAACTATACTTTCGAGCTAGAGGAGAATTATACTTTCGAAGATTGGATAACGGTAGACTACAAGGTGGCACTTAGCATACAAGGTAAGGTATACAGGTACAAAAGCTATTTTAGCAGTAAAAGTGTGGAAGAGGAAAGTAGTAAGCTAGATAAAACACCCTCTTCTTATTTCAACGTTTTTAATAAAGCTTTGGCCGATATGCAGTCCGCGTACAGGCTGTTAACTGTGCCTTATGGCAATATAGATGACGCTGGTAACAGCCCTACATTTGCGGTACTTGCCCTTACACAGCAGCAAATAGATACATTAGGCGACGCGGCAATGTTTATAGGTATAGAGCCTGAGTATTACAAAAGAAGCAGTAGCTTATTGTCAAAGCAGCAGATAGATGAAGCGTTAGCAACATTCAAGCAAATTGGCTTGTTCAAGCATCTCAGCGATGAGGCAATAGATAGTGCTAGATTGGAAATAGATATGATGTTGATAGATGATATTAACTTATTGCTTTCGTCTTTTCCCGATGTAATACACCCTATATATTACGAAATGGTGAACATGGATAATCCTTACGAGGAATTATTACAAGGCTATGCCGCTATAAGCCACGGTGAGTTTAACCCAACCGATATAAAAGAGAACTTCAACATAAATAGGAAACATGGTAAAATACAGTTTAAGCTAAATGGTACCCAGTACAAGTA
This sequence comes from Bacteroidota bacterium, assembly GCA_018267435.1. Taxonomy (GTDB): domain Bacteria; phylum Bacteroidota; class Bacteroidia; order Chitinophagales; family LD1; genus Bog-950. The sequence goes on from JAFDYM010000253.1 coordinate 3,422, forward strand.
CAAGCTAAAAATAGATAGCGACTGGATAGATGATGGCTTTCTGAATTTTATTGACAGTGTGGTAAAGGCCAATCATTTAAATGGCACCTTCTATGAGTTGTTATTATTAGAAGGCATAATATATCTTACACCTCAACAGTTTGCCACAATAAAGCAGAAGCGCTTAATTGATTTCCCTGATGATTTTGCTAGGTGATGGATATCAAAAATTGAGTGGCGCCAAATTTTTTTTGAAAAAAGTTGCGCTAGTATTTGGAAGTAATAAATTCGCCCTTATATTTGCGTCCCGCTTCGGCAGTAAGGCACTTACAGCATTGACGTAGAAGCAAATACATAATGGAAGTTTAGCTCAGCTGGTTCAGAGCATCTGCCTTACAAGCAGAGGGTCGGGGGTTCGAATCCCTCAACTTCCACCACTTAAAGGTCTTCAGAAATGGAGACCTTTTTTTGTGCCCAAAGGGTAGCAATAACAAATTGACAGGTCGGGGGCCGCGAGCTTGCCTCGCTATTCGAATCCCTCAAATCCACCACTTAAAGGTCTTCAGAAATGGAGACCTTTTTTGTGCCCCACTGCATTACAGGCAAACAGCCGTTAAATCATTTATTCCATACGTTTATACAAGTATTACATTGGTGAAGCAGAAGACTAAGCATTTCAAATTCATCAACATAATATCAATGTGGCTTTAAGTATTAACTAATTGACCTATAGTTATTGGTTGTACTTGGTATATATTCGCCATTCAAAAAATATAATCATGAAGAAAATTGTTGTCAGCTCTTTGTTTTTACTTGTTACCTTAATAGTATCTGCACAGAATAGAAATTTTGGTGGGCCATCTACTACCTATCAAATGCAACAGAATGCACAGCGTGCTACGCAAAACAATACCTACCAGCGCCAGCAGTTCGACCAACATAACCGCGACCTACAAAGGCAAAGGGAGTTGCGCAACCCTAATACACCTTACCCTACTAGAACCACCACTACAGCGCAACCTGCTACCCCTAAGCCTAAGAAAGAAAAGAAGGCGAAGAAGGCTAAAAAGGTACAAACAACAGCTGCCGACAAGCCTAAAGAGGAAGTAAAGTAATAGGTGCGTTCCTATTAGGTTATTGCATACATGTTTTCCTTGTTTTTTTGTACCCCCTTACGCTATGAACAAACAGAACTACTTGCTGGAGCTGATAAATAATTTGAATGCAAATGAGAAAAGGTATTTCAAATTGTTTAGCAGCGTACAACCTGGCGAAAAGCGATACTTAAAATTGTTTGATGCGCTTGAAGGAAAAGTAAGCTACAACATTACCGAGTTGTGCAAGGAAACGGGCTTAAGCGCTAAGCAACTTACCGATGACAAATATTACTTGACACAAGCCTTGTTGCAAAGCCTTCAAAACTTTGATAAAACAGGCAATGGTATTGTTATGCTTCAAAGCAATAAGGAGAATGCCCGCGCCTTGATGGTGCGTAGGCAGTTTCCATTTGCCTTAGATATACTGTTGCGCACCATAGAACGTGCCTGGGAACTTGAAGCCTTTGAAATATTGCCTGAATTGATAAGTATGAAAGGCCGGTGCGAGGTAAACATATCGAAGTTTGTTGATGAGCTTGGCATGGCGGAGGCCAATAACAAGGTTAATACATTGCTTAACGAAGTACTTGTAATGCACGAATTGGCAAATAGCGCTTTGAAGCTACATGCCGCGGCCAATAAAATAAAGGAGTTTGAAGAACTGATACAGCACCACTTACTGGCCAATGGTTTAGATGTCTTGAACAGTTGGCGTAGCAAACTGCTGTATTATGATGTGTGGAAGAAGTATTATATATGTTGCCATAAGCGCGATATAGTAATAAAGTTACAGCGCGAAGAGCAGGAGCTTTATAAGGTACATAACATACTAAAGGTGCTTAGCCCTGTGGGCTATGTGCAGAATGGTTTAATAATGAGCAGCAATGAAACCAGTATAGGCAACCATGATAAAGCCTGTGCGCTGCTAGATGAAGTAGAAGATGTACTGGATAAAGGCACTTTGGAACTTACGCTACAGCAGGTACAATCGCTTAAGTTGAACGTGGTAAGTTTTAAGCTGTGGCCGCTAAGGCACTTAGGGCGCTATGCCGAGGCTGTAAAGCAAGCCCGAAGCATATATGAGCGGGTACAAGCCCGCAGCGAAACCGATAGGTTTGTAATGATGTTTGAATATACATTATCGCTATTGCTTATGGGTAATGCAGCACAAGCCCTTACCGTAGCCGATGATGTATTGCGCATAAAGGCCAGTGTACGTACCGATATGCAGCCATACGTGCGTATTATATACTTAATGATACAAATGAGCTTGGGCAACTATGCCGTTATTCCATATCAAATAAAATCTACCAAGGCGTGGTTGAAGAAGCATAATGTAAGCAATGCTGAATTTGATTTGTTTTTAAAACATATTATG
>JAFDYM010000254.1 GCA_018267435.1 Bacteroidota bacterium
GAACGAGTCGCCATTAATAGTAGGCATATTATCGTCGAAAGTAAGCTCTGCACCAGTTTCTTCTATTCGCTTAATAAGGTGTGCGCTTACTATTTTCATCATTTCGTTCATATCTACCGGGGCAAAAGGATTGCCCTTGCGGTTAACGCGCGAAAATTGTAAAAGGTCGCTTATTAAGCCCTGCATACGGGCTACGCCATCTACGGCAAACTTCATGTATTCATCAAGGTCATCGGTTTTGCCGGCTTCAATGCGTTTGCCTACTAGCTGCACATAGCTGCCTATCATACGCAGGGGCTCCTGCAAGTCGTGCGAGGCTACGTATGCAAATTGTTCAAGTTCCTCGTTGCTGCGCACAAGTTCCTTCGCTTTTTCAGCTAGCTCAATTTGTGCTTCTTTCATTTCGCTTATATCTAGGCAGCTACCCATATACCCAGCAAAACTGCCATCGGGTGCTAGGCGCGGACTTGCTATTTCAAGTATATAGCGGTATACGCCATCGTGCCTTAGTAGCCTATACACGCAAGTGTAAGGTTCGTTGTTCTTAAATTGGTTGTTTAGGTCGTTAAACACTTTCCAATCTTCGGGGTTTACACTTTTAAACCAACCAGTGCCTAACTGCTCTTCCAATGGCTTACCTGTAAAATCTAACCAACTTTTATTAAAATAGAAGGTAAGGTTTTCGCTATTAGTCATCCAAATCATAACCGGGGTAGCCTCGGCTAAGGTGGTAAGTTTGTTTTCGCTATCTATCAAAGCCTTCATACGCTCCAGCTTAGGGCTGTTCATAAGCGTATATACACTGCCTTGCTCATTGCCATTATGTTTATATGGCGATACCGAAATGCGTGTCCATATATCTTCTTCGTTTTTACCTACTATGGTGCTTTCCCAATGGGTCATTTGGCCAGCGCTGTTATTATCGTAGCCAAATTTTACTTTGAAAAATTCCTGTTTAACTGGGGTAGATACATCTGTGATTTGTAGGCCGGTAAGGTTGGTAAATGCTGGGTTTACATACACAGGCTTATCATCGTTATCGGTAACAAGTATAGCCTCTGAATAGCTTTCAAAAAACTCTATGGTCTGTGGGCTTAAAAACATTTAACCAGCCTTTAATATATCGGTTGAAAATAGGAATTAACATCAACAAAAAAAATTGAAATTAGATGTAACATTCCTTCGGTTCCGCTCGTATACTTAATTATAACTCGCGTTCATTAACATTATACGGAAGAAAATAAAAGATGTTCACTTCTTGTTAGCCCCTAACAATTACGGACATGCCGAAAACAAAAAAGCCTCTCTGCAAGGCAGAAAGGCTGTAAGTAACGAACAAGCTAAAGTAGTTACTTAATCGGAGAAACTTTTTCAATCATAACACCGTTAGCAGAAGCTGATAGTGCTGGGTTGCTTTGGCCTGGTAGTTGATTGAAGTGATCTTTGTAAGTGTTACCTATTATAGTGTAGCCACCTGTACCCAAATCATAGAATATATTGTTCATCATGTTTACATTGTTGCCGCTGCCAGTGTTACGATAGTATGCTTGGTTGCTAGCTTGTGTACCATTGATGGTTAATTTTACACGGTTGTAGTTGAATATTTGGTTATCGGTATTACCTGATAGATATAGACCATAAGCCTCGCATGTGCTACCTACTGCTATACTGTTGTTGTTTACTTGGCCCATGTTGGTAGCCTTGCCACCACAGTCGTTCATAGCTAAGCCGTAAGTACCGTTAGTAGCGTTTATTATATTGTTGCTTACTATCATGTTGTTGGTGGCATTATCAAGGGTTATTGCTTTGTAACCTTGGTGTGCACTAAGCGAGCTTACTACGTTGTTGCTTATATTCGGTGCATCTTCGTTTTTCAATGCCATACCTGCTTCAAATTGATTGAAGAACAAGGTGCCGGTTATCATAGTTTTGGTATCGGCTTGGTCGGCGCTCATGCCTGCCTTAGCTATACCTACGCTGCCGTTGTTTATTTCGCAATCTTCTATTGTTATATCGCTTTTTGGTGCATTAGCTGTAAAGTTTATTACCGCTGCATTGGCGCCAGCCTTGCTTACTTCTACACCTTCGAATACTACCGATTTGAAAGCTATGTGGCTTGCTTTGCCATCTACCTTTACAGCACTACCGTAAGTAGCATTTTTATGGTCGATAGTCATGTTTTCGAAAGCAACCCATGAAGTACCGTTCATAGCTATTGTTGCATCGCCACCATTGCTGGTAACTATTACACCTGCGTTGTTACCACTTTTCGAGTGGAAAGTTATATTGTTGAATGCGCTAGCGCCATCTATGGCCGACATTACTATGCGCTCGTTATAAGTACCATCTTCTATGCTAAAAGTAACAGCACCCGAAACACCGCCACATTTCATTGCGCTTATGGCTTCGCTCATGCTGCTGAAATCGGCATCATTCATGCCTATAGTATATTCGCCGCTTAGTGCTGGGCAGTCGCCAGCGTTGGCATTAAAAGATATTGCTAAGAATGCTGCTCCGATTACTGTAGTTAATTTGTTCATGACTGATTGTTTTAGCTTGTTATACTATCAATGTAGTAGCATGCCAAAAATCTGTCAAGACTTTTGTTTCATTTTTTCTGCTAAAAAATCAAACGCTACAATAACACGCTGAAAATGAGCAAGATAAAATGAGTAGGAATTATTTTTCTCCTTCAGCACGTACGTAATTTGGGTTAGTTCCCCACTTGGCCACTACCGAGCGTAGTACTCTTCTATATAGCTGGCAGCCACTAAAGCGTGTACCTGGCTTTATAAAGTCTTTTTCGCCAAGGCGCACAAACACCAAATCTTGCGAAGGTATCACGGCTACATACTGCCCACTTAGTCCTTCCATGCTAAAATCGCCTATGCCATCTACATTGTTCAGCCACCATAGGTAGCCATATCGGTTCTGCAACTTACCCTTATCGCTCATTACATTTACCGGCGTAAGGCTTTCTTTTATATAGCTTGTATCTACTATTTGTACTCCATCTACATTACCTTGGTACTTATATAGCATAGCCACCTTGGCAAGGTCGTGCGCATTGGTATGTAGGCAGCAATAGCTTTTTTCTGTGCCTTCATTCTTTTTATCTACTATCCATAGCGCATCATGCTCGGCACCTATAGGTTTCCAAAGTTTTTCAGTGGCGTAGTCGCTCATGTTCATGCCCACGGCGTTTTCCAATGCCAGAGTAAGTACTTGTGGGTCGCTGTTTTTGTATCGCCATTGTGTGCCTGGGCTCAGTTCGCGCTTGCTGTGGTTCATCTGCTTCTTTACATTTCTACCATAGTACAAGCGTGCTAGCGGACCAAAAGGGTTAATATATTGGTCGTGGTAGTTAAGGCCTGATGTCATGGTAAGTAAGTGGCGGAATGTAATGCTATCGCGGCCACGGCCTTTAAACTCTGGATAGTATGTATAGATTGGCTCATCTAGGCTTTTAATCTTGCCTTCCTTCAATGCTATGCCCGTAAGTACACCTACAATAGACGTAGTAACTGAAAAAGGATTGGTAGTGCTGCTATCGCTATAGCCATCTTTATACCATTCGTATACCACGCTATCGCGGCGCATTACCAAAAAGGCTACCGTTTTGGTTTGCGTTAATAGGTCCTGCAGGGTATCTGGCAGGGTACAGGTGTTGTAGTCGCACGCTGCGCTTAGCTTTTTAGGGGTACCGCTGTGCTTTACGGCACGGGTAGGCAGAATTTTATAATCGTTAATACCTGGTACATTATATACTATGCTACGGTAAGTATATACCGTGCACGACGACATAAAAAGCATTAATAGCAAGGGGAAAAGCAACAAGTGTACACGTGTCTTCATGGATCCTTCGGTTTCTGGCTGCGAAATTACGCTATTGGCTGTATTACGCGAAGAGCGTTGACGTTAAAATTTAGTGAAATTTTACTTGCTTTTCGTTTGCTCGCGCTCTCCGTATAGCTATTTCGATACTTCCCCTAAAGGGGGGAGCGAGTTTACACCTCACCCGCCATACTATGCCCATGAATTAATTCATGGGCTACTAAATTTAAGAAGCTAGGCTTAAATGTTTACCCAATCACGCATCCACTTGTAGGCTTCCCTGTTATTCGGCCAGCTATTAGTTGATTTTACGAATATACAATATCAGGTAAAAGATCAGCAGGAGTTAGGTAGTTCAAAGCTTTGTGTGGGCGGTGATGGTTGTAGTCTATC
>JAFDYM010000255.1 GCA_018267435.1 Bacteroidota bacterium
AATCCTACCAACATATCGTCCCTAACGGGACTTACAGGGAATATCACTCTATCTTACATTATCCTTCGTGAAAAATCTTTGCGTCCTTAGTGGTTAAATGAACATCCCTTCACCACCGGGCATAAAAAAGGGGCTGCCGTAACCCCCAGCAGCCCCAAGACCATGTATTTTACTACACAGCCTTCGCGACAACGACTCTTTCGCCCACATACACGTCCTGTTCGTAGAACTCTACCGCTCCACTTTCTACATCGTACATGGCGCCTGCTATACCTATCTTACCTTCTTCTACCAGCTCGCTTAGTATAGGGCTTTCGTTCAATATCCTTTCTATGGTTAGGTGCACGTTATGGCCTGCCACTACATCGGCAAACTCATAGGTATCGTGCGCATAAGTTATGGTTCTATCGGCAGCAGCTATTTCTACCGCGGGTTGTAGCTTGTTAAGCAAGCCTGTAAGGTTGCCTAGTTTTACACCCTTGCAAGCACCCCCTACGGCACCGCACTTGGTGTGGCCTAGCACCACTACTATTTTGGCGCCGGCTACTGCACAGGCAAATTCCATGCTGCCCAGTATATCCTCGTTTAATATATTGCCCGCTATACGCACACTAAATACGTCGCCCAGGCCTTGGTCGAATATCAACTCGGCAGAGGTGCGCGAATCGATACAGCTAAGTATAACGGCAAAAGGGTGTTGTCCATCGCTGGTTTCGTTTACTTGTTGTAGCAGGTTACGGTTTATTTTCAGGTTGTTTACAAACCTATAGTTACCTGCCTTTAATAGCTCTAAGGCTTGTGCAGGCGTCATGTTCTGCTGTGTTTCTTTATCTAACGTTCTCATATCCATTATTTTTTAGTTTAATTGTTTTCAATCAATTCCTTTTCGGCAGATGGTATACCCAACTTTTTGTTGTGGTACATTTCTGCTCTTATCTGCTCCATTTCGGCAGTTATTCCATTACTTGTATTCTCAATGTCATACTCGGCTTTAAAGCCTGTTAGGTCTAGCGTAATATCGCGGTCTGGGGCTTGTACATTCTTAAACTCGCGTATCAATTCAAGCACATCATAGTCTATGTATTGCGAGTTGCTGGCATCTATCCATACCTGGCTGTTATCGGGCAACCTATCCAAAGTCATTTTAATGCTTGCTTTGTTTAGGAACGATACCTCCTGGGCTAGTTCAATGTGTATTACCTCGCCACGTTTGTTTTGCTTGCGGTGGAAGTAATAAGGCATTTTAATGCTACCGCGCAGTATGGCAAAAACACTTACTGCTAGGCCTATCATTACGCCCTTAAGCAGATCGGTAAACACCACTGCCACTATGGTAGTAATAAAAGGAACCCACTGGTATTTGCCTTTCGAAAACATTTCTTTGAACACCGAAATTTTGGCAAGCTTATAGCCCGTAAGCAATAGTATAGCTGCCAATGCCGATAGCGGTATACGGTTAAGTATAAAAGGTATGGTAAATGTGCATACCAGCAACAATATACCGTGTACTACAGCCGAGCTTTTTGACTTGGCACCTGCATTAACGTTGGCCGAGCTGCGCACTATTACCGATGTAACAGGCAAACCACCTACCAAGGCCGATACAATGTTACCTACCCCCTGCGCCTTTAGTTCCCTATTGGCAGAGGTAGTACGCCTATGCGGGTCCAACTTATCAACAGCTTCAAGGTTAAGCAAGGTTTCGATACTGGCCACTGCAGCTATGGTAATAGCGGTAAGTATAACAGGAGCAGTAGCAAGCTTGCTAAAATCGGGAGTTGCCAATTGGTTCTTGATATCGGCAAAACTTTGGAACAGTGGTATATTAACCAACTTATCGCCATCAACTAACAGCGATTCGTTGCCACTTAGCCTAAATCCCTCGCTTATAAGTACGCCCACCAAAACTGCCATTAATGCACCTGGCACTATTTGTACTTTGCGCATAAAAGGCTTATCCCACAACAGCATTACGGCCATTGAGCATAGCGTAACAATAACGGCACCTATATGTATGTGCAATAGGTCGCGCGCGGCGGTAAAAAAAGTATTGCTGCCATCGGCCTCTATAAAAGTAAGGTTACCTTCATAGTCGCCGTGCGCGCCCAGTGCATAAGGTATCTGTTTCATTATAATAATGATACCTATGGCGCTAAGCATACCCTTAATAACATTGCTGGGTATGTAGGCATTAATAATACCAGCACCCGCAAAACCAAGTGCCAACTGCATTACACCTGCTAACACTACGGCTGCAAGAAAAGTTTCGTAACTACCCAATGTAGCTATTGCCGAAAACACAATAGCCGTTAAACCCGCTGCCGGGCCGCTTACGCTAAATGGCGAACCGCTAAGCACGCCTATAATTACACCACCTACTATACCAGCTATAAGGCCCGATATAAGTGGGGCGCCACTGGCCAAGGCTATACCCAGGCAAAGGGGCAAAGCCACTAAAAACACTACTATACCCGCAGGTATATCACTTTTAAGATTAGCCCAAACATTTTTGGCCATAAAAATCTAACATTTAAGAATTGACGAAAAGATGGACACTTGCAGTATTGCAAATGCCTATAGCCCCTGAACAAAACGCGCAGAGGTTGCCTGTTAGATTAAAAAGTCGGGAGGGGGTGTGGGCTGGTCGGTAATAAACTGGGGGGTAACCGACTGGATATGGCTAATGTAAGCCGATTGAATATCAAAATGAGCAATAGAGGTATAAGTTTCCGAATAGCTTTGGGCATATGCCTGCCATTCGGCTGTCTCCTCTTTGTCTTCTTTCTCCTTTTTGTTTTCTTCTTCCACCATGGTCATCATGCTTTTGAAAGAAGCTTGGTCTTTAAGCGTAGCAGCAAGCACCTGAGTAGCACCCAAAAAGTGCAACAGCATAAAGGTGGCAAGGGATGCCTTGAATATTTTTGCTAACAAACGCATTATTGCGAAAATACGATTAATGAATCAATTAATTGTTTAAAAACCTAAAAAACGAATTATCAAGCAGTTCTGACGTTAATCAAATATTTACTTACTTAACAAAGCACATCAATTTAATGTTAAGTCGTTTCAAAGCGATTTTTTATTGTATTACCAATGTAAATACCGAATCTTTAATTTTCAATTAAACCATACTTAACATTGACGTAACATTACAGTTTTTTATTTGCTACCGAATTAATAATTAAGTAACACCACAGGTTAATTAATAGTTACCCCATGTTAACACAGCAGATAAAAGGCTTCGCTTTTCTATTGTTAAGTATTGCTACCTTATCTGCATCGGCGCAGCTAAGTGCCGACTCGGTAAACCGTAGGGTAGATAGGCTGGAAAAGCTTTTCGACATACTGCGCGAGTTCCGGATTTCAAGCTACATACAGCCACAGTTTCAACGAATAGATACCAACGGCGCTGCTACTTATAACGGTGGCGACTTTGCCGCACATGCCCAAAACCGCTTTATACTGCGCCGCGCACGCCTTAAAGTACAGTTCGACCATATTCTGCCAAGAAAAGGATTTAGGATAATTGAAACAGCTTTCCAGTTTGATATAACCGAAAAAGGGTTTACAGTCCGCGATCTATATGGCAGGGTAATAGACCCATGTACGGGCTGGATAGGTGTACAAGGCGGTATATTCAATAGGCCCTTCGGCTTCGAAGTAGCTTACTCGTCTGGTGTACGCGAAACACCTGAGCGAGGCCGTATGAGCCAAGTATTGTTTAATAACGAGCGCGACTTGGGTATGGCTTTGGTAGTAGAATCGCCTCTTACCTTCAAGCCCTTCTACATCAGGTTCGATGCTGCCATGGTAAATGGTACAGGCCCGTTCGATAAAGAAATGGATAACCGCAAGGATTTTATCGGTCAGTTAGAAGCCAGCAAAACCTTTGGTAAGCGTACTAAGTTTACAATAGCAGGCGGTGTATCTTACTACAATGGCGCCATAGTGCAAAGTACGCCTAATACTTACCGCATGGAAAAAGGGGCGGATGGCCGTTACTTCTACAACCAAATAATTGATACAGCGGGTATAGGCAAAAAGTATTGGAAGCGCGAATACTACGGCGCCGATATACAGTTAACCGCCGATTACAAAATAGGCACTACCATAATACGTGGCGAATTTATAGCAGGCACAAATCCGGGTGTAGCCAATAACAACCAACCGCCTAGTGCCATAGGGCAAGATCTGTATATGCGCCACTTTAACGGCGCATACTTTTACCTCATACAAACCTTCAAGCAGAAATTGAAGAACCAAACCATGTACCACGATATAGTTTTTAAGTACGATTG
>JAFDYM010000256.1 GCA_018267435.1 Bacteroidota bacterium
AGCCGTTACATGAATCCAACGGCAAAGAATCAAGAAGCGGAATCGTATCGTCTGTTGTATATGTCCGCTTAAATCTGCGGCATCTGTTTGATCCGTGTCATCCGAGTTCCAAGCTTTCAAGCCACCAACTCGCAGCCCAGCCTTTGCGCTAGGCCCTCGCCGCCCCAACGCATAATTATATTATGGTTCCATTCAAATGCTGGCCGCGCTATGGGCGATAAAAAATTCATCCACCACTTGGTAGTTTTCACCGTCCAATAGTAGTGCACTACGGTGTAGGAGCCTTCAGTTGTAAAATGCCATATACCAATACCCGTAAGTTCACCCGATGCCCTGCCTTCTATGCGCTTCATATCTTCTATAGCTACTACATTGCTGCGGAACGATAGGCTATACGGCAACACGCTACGAAATGTAAAATCGCCAATGTATTCCTGCACCTCTTCAGCTTTTTCTACACCCTTCCACCACTGTGGCCACTGGTGCGCATGCTTTATCTCGTACCATACCCTGTCAAGCGGCGCGTTTAGTTTCCAAGTAGTTTTAAAATGATAGTTAGCCATAACCTTATATCAAAAAGGCATGCCAGCATTTTCTGTCATTATTTATCCCATTTTAGAATCTGTGCAATCCGTGTTATCCGCTTCATCCGTGTTCTAAATAATGCGCCGATAAATCGTATTTTGGCTATTATAATTATCTACTATGATAGACTTAAAAGGCAAGGTAGCTGTGGTAACAGGCGGTGCCGCAGGCATAGGCGCCGAAACGTGTAAAGTATTTGCCCGCCACGGCGCGGCTGTAGCTATATGGGATGTAAACGAGGTACAGGGCAAAGCCCTTGAATTGATATTGCTGCAGGAAGGATTCAGCGCGCACTTTAGTAAGGTAAACACCGCCAAGCTAGAAGAAGTAGAAGCTGCTGCACAGCAGGTAATAGCGCAGTTTGGCAAAATAGATATATTGATAAACAATGCGGGTATAACGCGCGATGCTAGTCTGATGAAAATGACTGCCGAGCAATGGCAGCAGGTAATGGATGTGAACCTAACGGGCGTGTTTAACTGCACCAAGGTAATAGCTGCCGATATGATAAAACATAACTGGGGGCGCATCATCAATACATCCTCGGTTGTGGGCTTGTATGGCAACTATGGGCAAACCAATTATGCGGCCACCAAGGCAGGTGTAATAGCTATGACCAAAACATGGGCGCGCGAACTAGGCAAGCACAACATAACCGTAAACGCCGTAGCTCCGGGCTTTATAGCCACCGATATGATAAAGACTATACCTGAACCTGTAATAAAAATGATGACCGAGAAAGTGCCATTGCGCAAGCTAGGCACGCCAGAAGATGTAGCCAACACTTACGCCTTCCTTGCCAGCGATGCCGCACAGTTTATATCGGCTGCTGTGATAAGTGTAGACGGGGGATTGACGATATAGGAAGGGGAGAATTTGATAATTGAGAAATGTGATTACTAAATGACAACAGAACTATACTACAACATACTATATGCATGGATGGCTTTCGGGGTGGTGGCCTTTCCTTTTATAATGCTGAAGACTGCGCCTTATGGCAGGCATAGCAGCGAGGGCTGGGGACCGATGATAGCCAACCAACTGGGTTGGATGCTGATGGAAGGCTTTGCGCCTTTCTTGATTTCTTTCTGGTTTTGGAGGGGCGATATAGCCAAGACGAACACTAGTTATGTGTTCTACAGTTTGTACATGGCGCACTATATCTATCGCTCGTATATCTTCCCGTTTATGACGAACACCAAAGGCAAGAAGATGCCTTTGTTTATTACAGGTTCGGCTATAGGCTTCAATATTTGCAACACGTTTATACTCGGTTATTTTCTAGGTAATGTAGGTGGCAATTATGATGATAGCTACTTCACCTCATTGCCATTTATAGCGGGCATCATCATATTCTTTACTGGTGTGTTCATCAATGTAAAGAGTGACGTGATGCTAATAAACCTGCGCAAGCCAGGCGAAACAGGATACAAAATTCCGAAAGGTTTTCTGTTCGATTACATAAGCTGTCCTAACCTATTTGGAGAGATAGTGGAATGGATAGGTTTTGCATTGATGATAGGCGCATTACCTGCTTGGAGCTTTCCATTATGGACGGCGGTAAACTTGATACCTCGTGCCATTGACCACCACAATTGGTACTTGGAAAAATTCAGCGACTACCCAAAGAACAGGAAGGCTGTAATACCTTATCTGCTGTAATAATTTGTGCTATTCGTTTTATTATTCGTCCTATCTGCTTAGGTATAGTTGTAAGTAATTTTGGTGTACTAAATCGAAAAATATGAAACACCTATTCGCATTATGTGTGCTTGCCTGCGCCACCTTTGCCGCGCTTGCACAACCTCAGCAACAATGGACACAAACCTACACCATAGATACAACTGCCTACGAGGGTACCAACGATATGGTAACCGACGCCAATGGCAATATCTATCAACTGATACAAACACAGGTGTATTTGCAAAACAGTACATTGTTTAAACCTGTTATACGCAAAGTTGCCAGCAATGGCACTGTAGTTTGGAGCTACATATACACGCATGGAGGAAACAATGATGTTACTTTCAATAATATTGGCATTGACGATAGTGGTAATGTTTATCTGGCAGGATATAGGCTAACCACAGGGCAAAACGGTACTTATTTTTGGCATGCTATTAAGCTAGATAATGATGGTAACTACCAATGGCAACACGAGCTAAGCGATGTAGCCATGGAGAACCGCGCTAACAAATTGATAGTGCATAACAATGCGATATACATAGCTGGTTATACCTATAATGCCGGCGATGGCATAAAGACTTTGCTTGTTAAGTTAGATGCAACGGGTAGCGAAACGTGGAAGCGATATATGGACTGTGCCACAAGTTGGGATTCTTCGCCTTTGCTTATCACGCCATCGGGCAATATACTTACGGGTTGTAACGATTCTATAGTGATACTGCAGCCAGATGGTAGCCACTATGCAGCCGCCGATACTAGCCTAGGCATATATAACAATGTAAGCTTTGCGGTAGATGCAAACAACAATACTTACACTTTCCACTGGCAAAGCTACGACTATGTGGTGCGCAAGTTTGATGCGAATGCTAACCTGTTATGGACACGCGATAGCATAGGTAATTATCTTGCCTTCGGCGATTGGCAAATACCTATGGTAACCGATGGCAATGGCAATGTTTACGTTGGTAGTATTATCGATTCGCAAAGCGGCATGGACTCGGTGTACCTATACAAACTGAACACTAGCGGCGCAGTGGTTTGGAAGAAACTACTTGATTATGACCCTGCTAGTTTGGTATACCGCAACAATAAACTGTATGCAACAGGTGCCAGTATGTATAGCGGTCAATCGGCTATTTTGCAAATAGACCCTGTAACTGCCAATGTAGATTGGACGGTAAGTCAGGGCGACTCGGTGCAGCAAAGCCAAGCCGATAAATTGCTGATAGATAACAGCGGTGCTTTTGTGTATGCATCGCGTACTATAGGTATGGGCTATTGGGATGCAGTATTGTCGCGCTACACGGGTAATACAACTGATATAAGCGAAGTGGAGGGTTTGTCGTTCTCGCTTTATCCTAACCCTGCAAACGGCTACATAGTTATTGCAGCTAACATAGACAATGGAACACTTAGCATACACGATATACAAGGTAGGCTAGTAGCAGAGCATGAGCTAAACGCAACTGCTAACTTGATAGATATTACAAACCTGAACAGCGGTATGTACTTAGCTAAAGTGGGTAGTATGGTTAAGCGGTTTGTGAAGGAGTAGAGCTGCGGCTACCCCCTAGCCCTAAAGGGGGAACCTCCGCGCCGCGCCCTTTAGGGAGAAGGATTGATTTTCATGTGAAAATCAATTTGGAGGGTAAGGCGGCAAGTAGCATACAAAAGCACCAATGGCATAAATATTTCGTAACTTAGGTATGCCTTAAAACCTGATGTATGAAATATATATTGAGCCTTGTAGCCTGTTGCATATTGTGTAGCAGCTATGCCCAGCAAGATGGATTGAGTACTGAGCCAAATACTGGCGATACTGTTATTACAACTACTGTTACTTTGGCTGATGCGCCACCTATACGCGACCCTGCTGATACCCTACGCAACGGCAAGCCAAAGCCGCATAGTTTACATGAGCGCAAATACGTAACTACCGATGAGATAGGAGGCATATTCGGCTTTACGGGTTTAAGTAAGGGCAGGTATTTCTTTAGCTACCATAGCAGCAATGTGTGGCAAATCAACCGCTATTTCTACATAGGTCCAGGCTTTGGTTTTGAAATAGGAGGGAAGAATAGCATCAAGTTCGATAATGGCAATAAGCAGAATGCTAGCATAATGATGCCCCTGTTTATGGAACTGCGTATCGTACCAGGTGAAAAGCGCATTATGCCCATGATAAGCCAGAAGCAGGGCTACACTTTCTACTTTGCAGGTAAAAAGCCGGGCGTAGTGGGCGGTGCTATGAGTCAGACACAGATAGGCTTTAAGTTGATGATGAACAAATGGGCCAGCTTTAACATGAGCGTGGGCTACCGCTTGCAGTACCTTGCCATACCCGCCCAATTTGCCAACCAGTTCGGCGACTTGGAGCCTATGCCAACTGATGTTAAACCTGCTCCATTAAGAAAGGTTTACCATTATGCTACTATTCATGTTGGGTTTACTTACTAGTAATTAGGAGAAAAGGAAAATTGAAATAATTAGGATAAGTAAGGAAGTAATACTGAAGCAGCCTGCCAATTATCTAATTTTCTTAATTATCCTGACTTCCTAAATTGTCTACAGTAGGGTCGCACGTGGTGCGCAGCAGTAGGAGAGGTGCGCCACAGTACCGCGCCAAATAATACAGTAGCCAGTATGCAATAAGTAGTGTGTTATGGCTAGTTGATGAACTCATCCCCCGCCCTTCTCTTTAAAAAGAGAAGGGAGCCGTACTGTGCATTACACACACATTTTCCCCTCTCTTTCGCAAAGAGGTTCCGATAGCTATCGGAAGACGTATGTCGGGAAGGGTGAGTTTTTCATTAACAGATAGCGCAAAGCCATTGCCTACTTTTTTACCTTGCCTACTGCGTACTATACAGTATATTCGCAGCTTCTTAACCACAAGCGTATATGCAAGCTATAATACCCGTGGCTGGGGCAGGTACCCGGCTTCGTCCACTTACCTACACGCAACCTAAGGCACTTATTTCGGTAGCGGGCAAACCTATCCTCTCGTTTATAGTAGATGAGCTACGCGAGAATGGCATTACTGAGTTTATTTTCGTAATAGGTTACTTGGGCGAAAAAATAAAGGAGTTTGTTGAAAGCCACTACCCTGAGCTGAATGCAAAGTTTGTGCAGCAGGACGACCGCCATGGCCTTGGCCATGCTATATGGTGCGCGCGCGATGTGATAAAGCAAGATGAGGAATTGATCATTCATCTTGGCGATACCATAGTGGATATAGATATAAAGCAGATAATGGCCGAGCCACATTCTACCCTATGTATTAAAAAGGTGGAAGACCCGCGTGCTTTCGGTGTGGCCGAGCTTACGCCAGATGGTTTTATAAAGGCGGTGGTAGAAAAACCAACCATACCCAAAAGCAATATGGCTTTGGTGGGTTTCTACTTTATACGCGAAACCAAAATGCTGCTAGAAGCACTGGAATATAGTATACAGCACGACTTGCGCACCAATAATGAAATTTACCTAACCGATGCTTTGCAAACCATGATAAACAATGGGGTGAAGTTTAAGAGCAGCAAAGTAGATAGTTGGTACGATGTAGGTAAGAAGGAAATACTACTTGAAACCAACGCCATATTGCTACGTAAGTTTGGCAACAAGGCCGAGAATAGCTGCAAGTGCGACAACAGCATTATAGTTCCACCTGTGCAGATAGCCGAAGGCGTGCGTATAGTGAACTCGATAATAGGCCCCAACGTAAGCATAGGCGAGAATACGGAAGTAAGCCACTCTATTATCCGCAACTCTATTATTGGCTCGTTTAGTAAGCTAGAGCGCGTAGTGCTGCATAGCTCGCTAATAGGCAGCGATAGCAGTGTAACGGGCCTTAGCCAAAGCTTGAACATAGGCGACAACACCGAAATAGATTTGAGTGGAACGAAATAAGAGTAGAAATGGAAAATAGGATTACAAAATTGTTCGGCATACAGTACCCCATTATACAGGCAGGTATGATATGGTGCAGCGGTTGGGAACTAGCCAGTGCTGTAAGCAATGCAGGCGGCCTAGGTATAATAGGGGCGGGTAGTATGTACCCTGATATATTGCGCGAGCATATACGCAAGGCAAAGGCTGCTACCGATAAGCCTTTTGCAGTGAACTTGCCATTGTTGTATCCTGATATAGATAAGCACATAGCTATTATAATAGAAGAAGGGGTGAAGATTGTTTTTACCTCGGCGGGTAACCCGAAAACGTGGACACAATACTTGCACGACAATGGCATAACAGTAGTACACGTAACTGCAAGCAGCAAGTTTGCCAAGAAGGCAGAAGATGCAGGCGTAGATGCCATAGTATGTGAAGGCTTTGAGGCGGGCGGACATAATGGTAGGGAAGAAACTACAACGCTGGTATTAATACCTCAAGTAAAGGCTGCAACCAAGCTGCCTATTATAGCCGCAGGTGGTATAGCCACTGGCAGAGGTATGTTGGCAGCTATGGTACTAGGTGCCGATGCAGTGCAGATGGGTACGCGCTTTGTGGCCAGTAACGAATCATCGGCGCACGATAACTTTAAGCACACCATAACCAATAGCAACGAAGGTGATACTATACTAAGCATGAAGAAACTGGTGCCTGTGCGCTTGGTGAAAAATGATTTTCAGAAGCGTGTGCAAGAAGCTGAAGACCGTGGCGCAGGTGTGGAAGAGCTGGCTACCATACTAGGCCGCGCACGTGCCAAAAAGGGCATGTTTGAAGGCGATATGGTAGAAGGTGAACTGGAGATAGGCCAAATAGCTAGTCACGTAAAAGAGATAAAGCCAGCAGGCGATATAGTGCGCGAAGTGTGGGCCGAGTTTGAAGCGGCGAAAAAGGAAGTAAGTAATTTATAGAAATATAATCTCTGTGTATCTCCGCAGGTTCTCTGTTAACGCTGCGTAGCAAAACAAACAACAAATGAGCAAAGACAAAACCAGTTACCCGAAGGATAAGATTAAGATACTGTTGCTTGAGAACATAAGCGATGCAGCGGTAGAAGAGTTTAAAGAGGCGGGCTACACCAACATAAAGAAAGTAAGCGGCGCGCTTGATGAAAAGGAATTAATAGCCGAACTGAAAGATGTACACCTTTTAGGCATACGCAGCAAGACACAAGTAACCGAAAAGGCGCTAGCTAAGGCTAGCAAGCTATTGGCTGTGGGTTGCTACTGCATAGGTACTAACCAGGTAGATAAAGAAGCCGCTGGCGACTGCGGTATATCGGTATTTAACGCGCCGCATGCCAACACGCGCAGCGTGGCCGAAATGATAATAGGCCTATCGATAATGTTGATACGCCGCATACCAGATAAGAATGCCGCTGCCCACAAGGGTATATGGCAGAAGGATGCCAAAGGTAGCTTTGAGCTACGTGGCAAAACGCTGGGTATAATAGGCTATGGCAATATTGGTGCGCAGGTAAGTGTATTGGCAGAGGGTTTGGGTATGGATGTGATATACTACGACGTAGAGCCTAAGCTACCGCATGGCAACGCCCGCCAAGTACGTAGCCTGCGCGACTTGATGAAGAAGAGCGACATAGTATCGCTACACGTGCCTAGCGAGGCTAGTACCCGCAATATGATAAATGCGCAGACCTTGGCATACATGAAGCCTGGTAGCATATTGATAAACTATTCTCGCGGCGATGTGGTGGATTTAGATGCCTTGAAGAATGCTTTGGTATCGGGTCATCTTTCTGGCGCAGCTATCGATGTGTTTCCCGAGGAGCCGGAGAAGAACGGTGCATCTTTCAGCACTGTACTTCAAAATTTACCTAACGTAATACTTACCCCGCACATAGGGGGCAGCACTGAGGAGGCGCAGCTAAACATAGGGCTTGACGTAACTGCAAAAATGCTGAACTACTTAGAGAAGGGCAGCACCACAGGCTCGCACAGCGTACCGCCTCTTAATTTGCCTATGCAGGCCAAAACCCACCGCATACTGCACATACACCGCAACGTGCCAGGTGTATTGGGCGAAATAAACTCGAAG
>JAFDYM010000257.1 GCA_018267435.1 Bacteroidota bacterium
AGCCTGATGTTCAGCCGTGTGTTTAACGACCACAACTACCTGCGCAATACCACCAAAAGGATATTGAACAGGCTGGAAACCGCACCTGTTAAAACCAATGCCAAAGAGGCCAGTATTAACAATTAATTATTTTACCGAACGTTTGGTCAATAAAAAGGAAGTTATAAATTCGTAAACCGCATTCAGTCCCCTCTCTTTGGGAGAGGGCTAGGGTGAGGAAAAAACAAACCGACCGTACTGGACACACGGCGGCAAAACATAAAGCAAACGTAAGTACTACACCGACATAGTATGAAAACGAAATACTTCATAATGATAGCCGCAGCTATGCTGCTTACCTTGGCAAGCCTTGCCACACAGGCGCAGGATGTGTATGAGTATGCTGTTATGTCGGCGCACCCTACCCTTAAACTGATGATTTCTTACACTAATGGTGTATTCGAGGAGTTACCTTTTGATTATGACAATCCGAAAGCAAGTTTAGAATCTGATCAAACAGTAGTTTCAGAGCGTATCGCCGATATGTCAAAACAAGGATGGGAAATAGTTTCCTTTACGAAACCCGATGGAGAGTTCTTGTGGAGATACTTACTAAAACGTAAAGTGAAATAACCAATCTCAATACTAACATCTAAAATCTCATTAATAAATAATCAAAATAAAAAATGGAAGCAGCTACAGAAAAGAAAGCGGTAAACGTTACCCCTGCTAAGGCACGCAAAATAAAAACAGTTGCGGTACTAGGTGCGGGCGTAATGGGCAGCCGTATTGCCATGCACTATGCCAACATAGGCTTGAAGGTATTTTTGCTTGATATTGTTACACCCGGCCTAAGCGAAGCAGATGCTGCAAAGCCTGCCCTGCGCAACAAAAAAGTAAACGACGAGTTGGCTTTTGCACTTAAAAGCAACCCATCGCCGATATACAACAAGGAGTTTGTAAGCCGTATAACTACAGGTAACCTTGAAGATAACCTAAGCTGGATAAAGAACGCTGACTGGGTAATAGAGGTAGTAGTAGAGCGCCTAGATATAAAGCAACAGTTGTTCGAGAAAGTAGAGAAGTTCCGCAAGCCAGGCACTTTGATTACCTCTAACACATCGGGTATTCCTATCCACCTAATGGCCGAAGGCCGTAGCGACGATTTCCGCGCACACTTCTGCGGTACGCACTTCTTCAACCCTCCGCGCTACTTGCGCTTGTTGGAGATTATCCCTACCCAGGAAACACACAAAGAAGTTACCGACTTCTTAATGCACTACGGCGACCTGTTCCTAGGTAAGCAGACTGTATTGTGTAAAGATACACCAGCGTTTATAGCTAACCGCGTGGGCGTGTTCAGCATAGCAGCAGTTATAAAGCTGATGCAAGAAATGGACTTGACTATTGACGAGGTAGATGCTATAACAGGCACCTTGATAGGCAAGCCTAAGTCTGCCACCTTCCGTACTACCGATGTGGTGGGTCTTGACACCATGATTAAGGTAATGAAAGGTGCTTATGACAACCTACCTAACGATGAGTACCGCGATGTACTACAAGTACCGGCATGGATAGAAACCATGAACCAGAACAAGTGGTGGGGCGATAAAAGCGGCCAAGGTTTCTTTAAAAAGACCAAAGATGCGAATGGTAAAAAATCGTTCGAAACTTTGGACTGGAAGACATTGGAATACAAGCCAAGCAGCAAAACAAAATCTGCCACTATTGAAGTAGGCAAAAACATAGAAGACCTTAAAAAGCGCCTTGCTGCCCTTAGCAAGCAAACCGATAAGCACGGTGAATTTCTGCGCAAATTAACGTCTTACGTTTCTTCATACGTAAGCAACCGTATCCCTGAAATTTCTGATGAACTTTACCGTATCGACGACGCTATGCGCGCAGGTTTCGGTTGGGAAATCGGTCCTTTCGAGCAGTGGGACGCGATAGGTGTAGAAGCAACCACAGCTAAGATGAAAGAGGCTGGCTTTAAAGTAGCACCTTGGGTAGATGAAATGCTTGCAGGTGGTTTCAAAACTTTCTACAAAGTAGAGAACGGTGTACAGAAGTACTACGATGTACCAAGCAAAGGCTACAAGGCAATACCTGGCCGCGAAGCATTCATAATACTAGATAACTACAAAGAGCAGAAGCCGGTATGGAAGAACGCACTTTGCCGTGTAGATGACATTGGCGATGGCGTATTGAACGTATCATGGGCTACTAAAATGAACTCTATCGGTGGCGAAGTAATAGAAGCCATCAACAAGGGTATAGATATAGCCGAGCAACAAGGCTGGAACGGTGTGGTACTAGGCCACGACCATCCTAACTTTAGCGCAGGTGCTAACCTAGCTATGATATTCATGTTCGCACTGGAACAAGAATACGATGAGTTGGATTTCGCAATCCGTGCATTCCAAAATGCTACTATGCGTTGCCGTTACTCATCTATACCAGTAGTAGCTGCGCCACACGGCCTTACCCTAGGTGGTGGTTGCGAGTTTACTATGCACAGCGATAGCGCAATCGTATCTGCTGAAACTTACATCGGTCTAGTAGAAGTTGGCGTGGGTTTGATACCTGGCGGTGGCGGTACTAAAGAAATGGCCCTACGCGCTAGCGATGCTTACTACAATGGCGACCCTATGATACCACAACTAGCTGAGAAGTTTACTGCGATAGCTACTGCTAAAGTAGCAACAAGCGGCTACGAAGGTTTCGGTGTAGGTGTATTGGATAAGAAAAAGGACTTGATAGTAGTAAACCAACAACGCCAGCTAGCAGATGCTAAGCGCCGTGTATTGGAACTACACGCTGAAGGCTATTCTCAAAAGCCACAGCGCGATGATATAACTGTACTTGGCCGTAGCGGCTTGGCTGCGCTATATGCAGGTGCTGCAGCGTTTAAAGTAGGTGCATACGCAAGCGAGCACGACTTTAAAATAGCGCAGAAAATAGCTTATGTACTTTGCGGTGGCGACTTAACAAGCGAAACCAAAGTAACCGAGCAATATCTGTTAGACCTTGAGCGCGAAGCATTCCTATCACTTACTGGTGAGAAGAAAACGCTAGAGAGGATACAGAGCATATTGACAACTGGTAAACCGCTAAGGAACTAAGAAACGATATTCGATAATTCGATGTGCGATATTCGAGAGAGCAGCGCACATCGAGTTTTTCACCCTTAATAAATAGCAAAACGAAAAACAATGAAAGCAAGACATAATCTTAGAAAATTGAAAGTATGGAACGATGCAGTTGACCTAGCGGTTGATATATATCGTGCTACCGAGAATTTTCCGAGAGAAGAAAAGTTTGGTCTTGTATCTCAAATGAACCGTAGCGCAGTTTCTATACCTTCTAACATAGCTGAAGGTGCAGGAAGGAATACAGCGGGCGAGTTTATTCAGTTTTTAGGTATAGCTAATGGTTCGGGCAATGAGTTGTTTACACAACTAGTTATTTCAAACCGTTTGAATTTTATTAATGATGAAACGATGGAAGTTTTAGAAGATAAAATCGACAAAGTACAACGCAGTATGTACAACATCGGAAAAACAATAGAAACACAAAAGAAATAATTATAAAACCTGACGGTCTGTATCGCACCTCGCATATCGAAACCGTCGCAAATCGTTTTACAATGGCATATCAAGAAGCATATATCATCGCAGGTTCAAGAACCGCGATAGGCAAGGCAAAAAAAGGCGGTTTCCGCTTTACTACGCCTGTTGACTTAGCGTACTACGCTATTACAGATTTGTTGAAGAAAGTTCCAAACCTCGACCCTAAGTTGGTAGATGACCTAATAGTAGGTAATGCCGTACCTGAGGCTGAGCAAGGCTTGCAAATGGCCCGTTGGGTAGCAGTGCGCTCGCTGCCTATAGAGGTACCTGGCGTAAGCGTAAACCGCTACTGCGGTAGTGGTGTTGAAACCATAGCTATGGCTACAGCTAAAATACGTTCGGGTATGGCTGATGTAGTAATAGCAGGTGGCACTGAAAGCATGAGCTTGGTACCAACCGTAGGTTACAAAACAGTACCTAACTACGAAGTGGCTAAAGACCACCCAGACTACTACATAGGCATGGGTTTAACTGCCGAGAACGTAGCTGCCAAGTATGGCATTAAGCGCGAAGACGCTGACTTGTTCTCGTACAACAGTCACCAAAAAGCAATGGCTGCACTAAGCGCAGGCAAGTTTCAAGAAGACATAGTACCTGTAGAAGTAGAGGAAGTTTACTTTGAAGGTGGTAAGAAGAAGACACGCAAATTCACCGTATCGCAAGATGAAGGTCCACGTGCCGACACCAGCGTAGAAGGCTTGGCTAAATTGAAGCCGGTATTCAAAAACGGTGGCCAGGTAACTGCAGGTAACTCATCTCAAACCAGCGATGCGGCTGCATTCGTGTTGGTAGTAAGCGAGCGCTTTGTAAAAGAGCACAACCTACAACCTATAGCACGTTTGGTTAACTACGCATCGGTAGGTGTTGACCCAACTATCATGGGTATAGGCCCTGTTAATGCTATTCCAAAGGCGTTGAAACAAGCAGGTCTTACGTTGAACGACATCGACCTAATAGAGTTGAACGAAGCGTTTGCAGCGCAGGCATTGGCTGTAATACAAGAAGCTAAGTTGAACCCAGAAATAATCAACGTTAACGGTGGTGCAGTAGCATTGGGTCACCCACTGGGTGCATCGGGTACTTACTTGTTCCAAAAGCTTAACGGCGAACTTAAGCGCCAGAACAAACGTTATGGTATGGTATCGGCTTGCGTAGGCGGCGGACAAGGCGTTGCGGGAATTTTTGAGCGTCTGTAATCTTTCTTAATACTAAATACAAAAAATAAAAAGTCATGTCAACGACAACTGAGAATAAGACTACATTGAAAGGCGGCGAGTTTTTAATTAAAGAAACACCTGCCAATACAGTATTCATTAAAGATGAGATTAGCGAAGAGCAAAAGATGTTCTTGCAAACTGCTGGCGACTTTGTTGACCAGCGTGTAGGCCCGAACGTGAAGGCTATCGATAAAGGTGCGCACGATATCACCCTTGGTCTATTGAAAGAATCGGCAGACCTTGGTTTGCTTGGTGCTGCAGTACCTGAGGAGTACGGCGGTATGGGTACCGACCTTGCTACTGATACTGTTATCAACGAAGAGCTTGGCCGTGGCCACTCTTTCACTGCGGCTTTCGCAGCGCACACAGGTATCGGCACCTTGCCTATCCTTTACTTTGGTACCGAAGAGCAAAAGCAGAAGTACCTACCAGGTCTTTCTTCAAGCGAATTGAAGGCTGCTTACTGTTTGACCGAGCCAGGCAGCGGTAGCGATGCACTAGGTGCTAAAACTAAAGCGGTACTTAGCGAAGATGGCAAGTACTATGTATTGAACGGCCAAAAGATGTGGATCACCAACGGTGGTTTTGCAGATATCTTTACCGTGTTTGCTAAAATAGATGGCGAGAAGTTTACAGGCTTCATCGTTGATGCTAAGAGCGAAGGTATATCATTAGGCAGCGAAGAAGATAAGCTTGGCATCAAGGGTTCTTCTACCCGCCAGGTGTTCTTCAACAATGTAAAAGTGCCAGTAGAAAACGTATTGGGCGAAATAGGCAAAGGCCACAAAATCGCTTTCAACGTATTGAACATCGGCCGTTACAAACTAGGTGTATTGGCACTAGGTGGCAGCAAGGCTACTACTACTATTGCTACTAAATACGCTAACGAGCGTATCCAGTTCAATGTGCCTATTTCATCGTTCGGTGCCATCAAGCACAAGCTTGGTGAAATGACTATCAAAACTTATGTAGCTGAATCGGTAACATACCGTATTGCTGGTTTGATAGATGATAAAATAGCTGAATTGGTAGCTAAAGGTACCGATAGGGTTCAAGCTAAATTGATAGCTGCTGAAGAGTACTCAATCGAGTGCGCTTTGATCAAAGTATTCAACTCGGAAGTGTTGGATTACGTAGTTGATGAAGGCGTACAGGTATTCGGCGGTACAGGCTTTAGCGAGGAATATCCGGTAGCTCGCGCTTACAGGGATTCTCGTATCAACAGGATATTTGAAGGTACTAACGAAATTAACCGTTTGCTTGCAGTAGGCCAGTTGGTTAAGAAGGCTATGAAAGGTGAGATAGACCTATTTACACCTGCTATGGCAGTACAGAAAGAACTAATGAGCGTGCCTGATTTCGGTGCTGGGGAAGATGGTTTCTTTGCTGCTGAAAAGAAGGCACTACAGAACGCTAAGAAGGCGATACTAATGACCGCCGGTGCAGCTGTACAGAAGTACATGCAGAACCTAGAGAAGGAGCAAGAAATAATCATGAACATATCTGATATGTTGATTGAGGTATATGCTGCTGAGTCGGTATTGCTACGCGTAGAGAAGCTAGTAGGTATAAAAGGCGAAGAGGCTGTTGCCCTTCAAATAGATATAGCTAGAACTTACCTAAGCGATGCATTGGAGCGTATCAACCTATCGGGCAAGCACGCTATTACAGCGTTCAACGATGGCGATATGCTACGCATTATGCTTATGGGCTTGAAGCGCTTTACCAAGTACGAGCCAATCAACACTATTGCAGCGCGCCGCCGCGTAGCCGATAAGGTGATTGAAGAAAACCAATATGCATTCTAAATAATCGAACGATATCCTCTCTGCTAAGGCGGAGAGGATTTTTAGTTTTCAATCAAGAATAGAAACAACAACAAACAATCAATTTCAATAACAAAAAATGGAAACAAAAACCAACAAGTCGGCGATAGTAAGGGGTGGCGAATTCCTTATCAAGGATTCGTCATGGGAAGACACTTATATCCCTGAGCAGATTAACGAAGAGCAACAGATGATGCGTAACATGGCGCGCGATTTTGTAAAGAACGAAATAGATGCGAACCTAGAGGCATTGGAGAAAGACCCTATGTTGGGTGTAGGCGTACTTGATAAAGCGGGCGAATTGGGCCTATTAAGCCTTTCTATACCTGAAGAGTACGGCGGCTTGGGTAAGGACATCACCTCAGCTTCATACGTATCTGAAGTATTGGGCGGTGGCCATGGTGTTTCTGTAGCCCTGGGTGCACACGTAGGTATAGGTACTTTGCCTATCCTTTACTACGGTACCGAAGAGCAAAAACAAAAGTACTTGCCTAAACTTGCTACTGGCGAACTAAAAGCAGCTTACTGCTTAACCGAGCCTTGGAGCGGTAGCGATGCGCTAGGTGCTAAAACCAAAGCGGTACTTAGCGAAGATGGCAAGCACTACGTAATGAACGGCCAGAAGATGTGGATCACCAACGCAGGCTTTGCAGATATCTTTGTGGTGTTCGCTAAAATAGATGGCGACGACAAAAAGTTCACTGGCTTTATAGTTGAGAAGGCATTTGAAGGCGTAAGTGTAGGTGCCGAAGAAAAGAAAATGGGTATCAAGTCATCTTCTACCCGTCAGGTATTCTTCAACAACGTAAAAGTGCCGGTAGAAAACCTATTGGGCGAAGAAGGCAAAGGCCACAAAATAGCGTTCCACATATTGAACATAGGCCGCTACAAATTGTGCAACGGTGTACTAGGTGGTGCTAAGCGTGTATTGGATATTGGTGTTAAGTATGCTAACGAGCGCCAACAGTTCAAAACACCTATAGCTAACTTTGGTGCCATAAAGCACAAGATAGGTGAAATGGCTATACGTATATGGACTGCAGAAGCAGCATCGTACCGTACTGCCGACCTTATACACCGCGAAGAAGAAAGCTTGAAAGCAGCAGGCAAGAGCATGACTGAATACTTTACCGGCGGTGCAGACGAATACCAAATTGAGTGTGCGCTATTGAAAGTATTGGGTTCAGAAGTACTTGACTTCGTTGTTGACGAAAG
>JAFDYM010000258.1 GCA_018267435.1 Bacteroidota bacterium
ATTCTCACGTTTTCGGTTTTTTTATTTTTGACGCTTTCAAGGCTGCGAAATTAATAACATTATTGTTCGCCAAACCCTTAATTAAAGTAATTACGCTTTTTGCATCTAATATATAAAATATACCGACACAGCCCTTTACCTAAGGTGTTCCTGCTCATATTGTTGATGGGCGTAGGTATGTTTTTCCATAATCCTGCATTTAGCCAATCTACAACTACTATTAATAACGAAAGTTCAGCTCCAAAAGGTATATCGCAAGATAGCATAAGCAGCGGCAAACCCAAGCTTGGCGATAAAATAAAAGGCGATTCGGCACAATTAGCTGCCCTTGACTCGATGTTGATAAAGGGCGATACTATAAGTACCGGAATGGATACGGTAGATATACCGCAAGAAGACGGCGAGATAAAGGACATTATTACCTACCATGCGCTTGATAGTATAGTGTACGACATGGATAGCAAAAAGATGTTTCTATACGATAGCGCGCATATAACATACCAGCAAATAAAGCTAGATGCCAATGCGGTGGAGTTTGACTGGACTACCTTTACCCTAATGGCCGAGGGCACCGATAAGGATAGCAACGGTGTGTACGAAGGCAAACCTGTGTTTGAGGAAAGTGGTAAAGGCTATAACGCCAGCAAACTTAAGTACAACTTTAAAACCAAGAAAGGTATAGTGTACGAGGTAGTAACCGTGGAAGGCGATGCCCGCATAATAAGCGACATGGTGAAAAAGAACGAGTACGACGAGTGGTACGGACAAGCCAATAAATATACCACTTGCGACCTTGATCATCCCCACTTCTACTTTAAGGCCAAAAAGGTAAAAATAATACCCAATAAGGTATTAGTTACAGGCGGTGCTAACCTGTGGGTAGGCGATGTACCTACGCCTTTAGTGTTGCCATTTGGTATGTTCCCCGTTAAGCAGGGGCGCAAGAGCGGTTTGGTATTGCCTGAGTATGGGCAAGATGCGGTATATGGGTTCTTCCTTCGCAATGGTGGTTATTACTGGGCCGTAAATGATTATGTATCGCTTAAGTTTTTGGGGCAAATTGGTACCAATGGTACTTGGGGCTTAGGTGCAGCATCGCAGTATGCTTGGAGGTATAAGTTTACTGGTAATTTAAGTTTTTCGTACTTGCGTAGTAGGCCCAGCGATCCCGATTTGCCCAATGCACGCTCTAGCAATTCTTATAGTGTAGCTTGGACCCACACGCAAGACCCTAAGTCGATACCTAACTCTACCTTTGGTGCTAGCGTGCAAATACAGAGTGCCGACTACTATAACGCCAGCCGTATTACCGATCAGCGTTCCTTGAATACATCTTTCAACTCGGGTGTAAACTTTAGCCGCGTGTTTCCTAAAACTCCATTGAGCTTATCAATGAACTTGCGCCACACGCAGAACTTGTTGAATAGGACCATATCGTTTACCCTACCCGAGATACGTTTGAGCATGAGCCGTATTTCACCTTTTAAAAGCAAGATACAAACGGGAAAACCAAAGTGGTACGAGAGTATAGGCTTTACATATGCTTTAGAGTTCCGCAACCAGATAAATACTATCGACTCAACCTTGTTTAGGCAAAGTACCCTTAATAGTATGCAGTTTGGCTTCAATCAACAGGTAGGCATAGATGCCCCACTTACCTTGTTTAAATACTTGAACGTTAACCCTTCATTCAGTTATCAAGAGCGCACCTATTTTAGAGGTATAGAAAAGAGCTGGAACCCTGATACCATATATGTAATGAACGGCGATAGGCCCGATACCTTGTACGGAAGGATAGTAACAGATACCGTGTGGCGGTTTAATTCGGCACGGAACTTTCAAGCCTCGCTATCATTCAGTACTAAAATGATAGGTATCTTTAGGTTTAAAGGCCAAGGCCTAAAGGCTATTAAGCACGTATTTACTCCTAGTTTAAGTTTTGTATACAGCCCCGACTTTGGTCAAAGGCCTTTTAATTATTACCGCGATGTACAAAGCGATGCTGAGGGAAATACCACACGGTACTCAGTGTATGAACCTAATGCTGCCTATGGTATACCTGGGCAGGGTGCGCAGGGTAGTTTACAGTTTGGCCTAGCCAATAACTTAGAGATGAAAGTATTTAGCAAGAAGGATACCATAAACCACGAGAAGAAAGTGGGCTTGCTTGACCAAATAAACTTTACGGGCGGTTATAATTTTATAGCCGATAGCTTTAACCTACAAAACTTTAATCTAACTATAGTTTCGGCGAGAATATTCAATCTCATTAACCTTAACTTTAATGCTGTGTTCGACCCTTACTCGTATAACCCCGAAACCAAACGAAGGGAGAACGTGTTTGAGTATAGCAGAACCAAGCAGCTACTGCGTTTTTCTACTGCCAATATAAGTGCCACTACCTCATTGCATAGCAAGCCTAGGCCACAATCGGCCATGACACAGGAAGTGCCGAAGTTTGTGGGCGACTACGTATCCTACAATCCTGACCAATTTTATGATTTCGATATTCCTTGGAACATTAACCTTGGTTATCGTTTCAACATAACACGCGGAGCTTATTTAAACCCCGACACTATAATAACGGTGCAATCCATTAGCGCATCGGCCGACTTTAATCTTACCCCTAAGTGGAAGGTAGCAGTAAGCTCGGGCTTTGACATTACGCGTAAGCAAATGACACTTACCAACGTAACCGTAGTGCGCGACCTACACTGCTGGGAACTTAGCTTTACTTGGACCCCACCTATAAACGCAAGCTACCAACAGCAGTTTACAATATTGCTGCATCCTAAGAGCGCTACTTTGCAAGATATGAAGATACAACGCCGAAACGCAGGTGGCGGGGCTGCAGGTGTGCGACAGTTTTAAAAAGATATAACATGAATGCTACTGTAATAACCATAGGCGACGAAATACTAATAGGCCAAATAGTAGATACCAATAGTGCCTGGATAGGACAGCAGTTTAATGCTATAGGTATAAGGCTGTACGAAATAATAAGCTGCGGCGATGACGCTGCGCAGATTGTTGGCGCATTGGATAGGGCGAAAGCGACATCGCAGATAGTGATAATGACGGGGGGGCTTGGCCCAACTAAAGATGATATAACCAAGAAGACTTTGGTAGAATACTTCAACACCGAGCTAGAACTGAACGAAGAGGTGTGGGAGAAAATGAAGCAGATATTCGAAAAGCGTGGCTTGCAAGTATTGGAAATGAACCGTAGCCAAGCCATGATACCCAAGGCAAGCACCATGCTGCCCAATATGCGCGGCACGGCACAAGGTATGTGGTTCGATGTGGATGGAGTGGTATACATAAGTATGCCAGGTGTACCGCACGAAATGAAACACCTAATGGAAACACAAGTGCTACCAAGGTTAAAGGAGCGCTTCTCGTTTCCGCATATATACCATGTAAACTTAATGACGGCTGGCGCCGGCGAATCAGTAGTGGCTAATAAGCTAAGTGCCTTCGAGGAGCAACTGCCTAGCAACATGAAGCTAGCTTACTTGCCTAACTTGGGTGTAGTTAAGTTGCGCCTTTCAGCCTACGGTGAGGGCGATGCCTTGGCAAACGTAGTTGCAGTGCAAAAGGAGAAGATAAAGGAGGCGCTTGGTAGCTTAGTGTACCAAGAAGGAGAGGAGCCGCTAGAAGTATTTATAGGCAAGCTGTTATCAGAAAGAAAGGAAACAATAAGTTGTGCTGAAAGCTGCACGGGTGGCTACATATCGCACCTGCTTACCTCGGTGGCAGGTAGCTCGGCGTACTTTGAGGGTAGTATAATAAGCTATAGTTATGATGTAAAAGAGAAAGTGTTAGGCGTAAAAAATGAAACACTGATGCAAGTAGGAGCCGTAAGCGAGGAGTGCGTAAATGAAATGCTGAGTGGTTTATTGAAATTGACAGGTACTACCTATGGTATAGCAGTAAGCGGCATAGCCGGCCCCGGCGGTGCTACCGCCGATAAACCCGTAGGTACGGTATGGATAGCCGTAGGCAGCCAACAGAGGCAGGTAGCCAAGCGCTTTACATTCTTCCCAAGTAGGGCAGAGAATATAAAGGTGTTCAGCAATGCAGCCTTGAATATGATAAGGCTGTTTATACAGGGTGAATTGTAGCATGTTCTGTTTTTTAACCTTACCATATGCGGTACATTGCATAAATTGCGCCCCTCATTATAAAATATGCTATGAAGAAGCATTTACTGGCAGTTGTATTTTTATTGGCCGCTATGGTGGCAGTGGCGCAAAAAGGATCTGTAAAGGGCTTTGTGGTAGATAAGGCTAATGGCGAGGCTGTTCCTTATGCCTCGGTACGTATAGATAACACTGATATGGGTGCAGCCACCGATGATAAGGGTTTCTTTAATATACCTAACATACCCGAAGGTACTTACACCTTGATAGTATCTTTTATAGGCTACCAGCAGCACACCGACACTATAAATATAGTAAAGGGTAAAACCATTAACCTAAAGATACAGATAAGCCAGATAGATAACGAGTTGGCTGGCGTAGAAATAAGCGCCGAAAAGCAGAAGCAACGTACAGAAACTAGGGTGTCGGTGGTATCGGTTACACCGCAGGAAATGCGCCGACTACCTACTATAGGTGGCGAGGCCGATGTAGCGCAGTACCTACAGGTTATACCCGGGGTGGTTTCTACAGGCGACCAAGGCGGGCAAGTAGTAATACGTGGTGGTAC
The DNA here is from genome assembly GCA_018267435.1 of Bacteroidota bacterium. GTDB lineage: Bacteria > Bacteroidota > Bacteroidia > Chitinophagales > LD1 > Bog-950. The sequence goes on from JAFDYM010000258.1 coordinate 4,711, forward strand.
ACCCATACAAACCAAGTTTTTGCTTGATGGTATTACCGTATATAATCCGTTCCACTCTATAGGCTTGTTTTCTATATACGAAACTGACATTATAAAGAACGTTGACGTATACACAGGTGGTTTCCCAGCCCAATACGGTGGTCGTGTATCGGCCGTGGTAGATGTAACCACGCGCGATGGTAACCAGAAGAAGTTTAGCGGCAAGGTGGGGGCTAGCCCTTTTATGGCGCATGCCTTATTGGAAATACCTATCGTAAAGCTGAAAGAAGATAGGAACATCAGTTCTTCGTTGATATTGAACACGAAGGTGTCGTACCTTGATAGGACATCGAAGGCCTTGTACCCTTATGCGGGTAAGTCGGGCTTGCCTTTCAGCTTCTACGATGTGTATGGCAAGTTTACCTTGAACGCGGGTAAAACTGCCAAAATGAACATAACGGGTTTTAACTACCGCGATATGGCAGCCCTTGGCACCAGCAACTTTCTATGGAATAACTTTGGTATAGGCGCCAACTTTTTGGCAGTGCCAAAAAACTCGAACATATCTTTCAATACCCATGTTAGCTACTCTAAGTACGATATAAAATTATCGGGTGCCGATAACCAACCGCGCAATAGTAGTATACAGAACGCGGATATAGGTATGGACTTTATAAGCTATATTAAGCGTGGTGAATTGAAGTATGGTTTGAATGTAGAGATAGGTAGGACGGAATATGCCTTTACCAACCAGTTGGGTATACGCTATGCGCAGGACCAAAGTATAACCGATATGTCGGCTTATGTAACTGCGCACAAGTACATGAAGAAATTTGTGATAGAGGCTGGCGCGCACTTACACTACTATGGTAATATAGGCGCCGTATCGCCCGAGCCGCGTTTAAGTATAAAATACAACGTGCACGATATGGTGCGTTTAAAGCTTGCCAGCGGTATGTACTCGCAAAATTTGATAAGCACAAAGAGCGATAGGGACATCGTAAACTTGTTTACGGGCTTTCTTACAGGTACCGATGATGTAGCGGTAGATGCTAGCGGTAAAGAATATGATAAGATAAAGAACATGCAGCGCAGCGTGCATGCGATATTTGGTATAGAGTTGGAGTTTCCGAAGAACGTAACGGTGAATATAGAGCCGTACTACAAGTACTTTTGGAACATGTTGAACATAAACCGCTACAAGCAGTTCAATAATGACCCGAACTTCCTAATAGAGAAAGGCGAGGCTTATGGTTTGGATATAATGACGAAGTGGGAATACAAGGGCATATACCTATATGCTACATACTCATTATCGTGGACCAACCGTAAGGATGGCCTACAGGTGTATTATCCGCACTTCGATAGAAGGCACAACGTAAACCTATTGGCATCGTACAACTTTGGCAAAAAACGCACTTGGGAGGTTAGCGCCCGTTGGAACTTCGGTACAGGTTTCCCTTTTACCCAAACACAGGCTATATACGAAGGTGTTAACTTTACCGATAACGGTCTTAGCACCGACTATACTACCAACAACGGCAACGTGAATATTCTATACGATGATAAAATAAACGGCGGCCGCTTGCCGGTGTACCACCGTTTAGATATATCGGCCAAGAAGATTTTCAACATAAAAGACGTGTTGAAGATAGAGTTGAACGTAAGTGTAAGCAACGTGTACAACCGCCAGAACATATTTTATATAGATAGGTTAAGCTACAAC
>JAFDYM010000259.1 GCA_018267435.1 Bacteroidota bacterium
AACTAACCAAAAACAATGGCAAGAATAAGCCGACGGAAAGGGTATCTTTTGAATAAGATACCCTTTCTTTTTATGCCTAGCTGTTACTCAAAACAATGCCATATTTTATATTCGTGTAATGCAAACCATTACACCCGAAAAAGCAGTAGAGCGGGGAACATTTATAATAGTGCTCCCCACTCTTGTTATACTGGCAGGCATACCCATGCTTGCGTATTACATCAATCTACATTATTACCAATTTTCGCTATGGTATGTGCTCCCACCTTTCATTATCGTTTCGTTTGTATTAAGTTGGGTGTATTGGGCATGGATGGTGGTAAAATGGAAACTGTGGGCTTACGAAAGGGTAGACGACCTTACTGCATTAAAAAGGCAGGCGGTGGACAGGAACTTGATATATGCCGACGGTAGTTGGTTTAATAAAACTGAAATAAAAACCGAAGCAGAAATCCAACGCTTAGCTTGGCTTGAAAATAATGCAGGCCAGCGATATGCCGATAAACTTGCCGAAGACGAACTGTTAGTACCAGAGGCAACCGCATTCTATTACAAAGCATGGGAAACATGGGTATGGGGTGCGCTTAGCCTTATAGCGTTTTGGTTAGGCATTAGTTATTATTTACACCCTGAATCGGCTAAAACACCTAGAGAAATAATGATGGGTAAAGTAGTAGCTATACCAGCAGGTATTTACCTTTTATACAAGTTTGTTACAAGGCTGCGCCGAAGAAAATACCCAGTACTAATGCTAAGCAACGAAGGCATATATATTGGCGAATCAAACAAAACATATAGCTGGAACGAGGTAGCCTACTTCGATACCATAAAGTATGGCAAAACAGACTATGTAAAAATACATACCGACAAGGAGTATGAGATTGAAATAGAATTCGATGCCACACCATCGCAACTGCAACACCTACACCAACTATACTGTCAGCGTTTTATAAGAAACAACACCCCCATATTTAACGAGGAGGACTAACTAGATACTTCCTGAAATTTTTTGCGGAACTCGGTAGGCTTGGCAATATCGGGAAATTCCTCGCGTGTACCGCCCGTGCCTATTACCGTTATGGTGCCGAAGCCGAACATACGGCCGAATATGCTTTGGTCCACATTCACGGTTTCTATCTTGTTCAGGTTCATTTCGAAAGTCTTGCGGCTTATGATACCTGTTTTGATGATGATACGCTTGTTGGTTACCACAAACTCATCGCTCCAGCGCGCCAGTATAGGGTATATAAATAGCGAGAAGATAGCCTTTAGGCTAAAGAATATCTTCCAATGGTATTTGGTTTCGAATACCACGTGCTCGTCGCGTATCAGGTTATTATCTACGTAGCTGCCCATATCTTATATCTCTCCTAGCCTTTCAATAAATCAAACAATGTATTTAGCTTCTCTTTCAGTTGCTTACGGTTGACGATAAAGTCGAGGAAGCCGTTCTCCAACAGGAATTCCGAAGTTTGGAAACCTTCTGGCAGTTTCTTCTTTATAGTTTCTTCAATAATGCGCGGACCTGCAAAGCCTATCAAGGCTCCTGGCTCGGCTATGTTAAAGTCGCCCAGCATAGCGAACGATGCCGTTACACCGCCCGTGGTAGGGTCCGTCATTAGGCTTACGTAAGGTATTTTGGCATCAGCCAACTGTGTCAACTTAGCTGCGGTTTTCGCCATCTGCATTAGGCTAAAGGCGCTCTCCATCATACGTGCACCACCGCTTTTCGATATAATAACCAAAGGTAGTTTATGCTCGCGGCTATAGTCTATGGCGCGGGCTATCTTCTCCCCCACTACCGAGCCCATACTACCGCCTATAAAGTCGAAATCCATAGCAGCTATAACTATGTTGTGGTTACCGCTTTTGCCTGTAGCCACGCGTATAGCATCTTTCAAGCCAGTGTTGGCGGTAGCATCCTTTATACGCTTCTGGTATGGTTTGCTATCGGTAAAATGTAGAAAATCTACAGGTGCCAAATTGGTATATAGCTCCTCGTATTTGCTATCATTAAACAGTATGTTGAAGTATTCCTCTGCATCAATCTTTTCGTGGTAGCCGCATTCGGGGCATACGTGCAGGTTTTCGTGCAGCTTTGTAGCTAGCAATGTAGTTCTACAATGCTCGCACTTGTGCCATATACCCTCAGGCGTTTCCTTCTTTTCTTCGGTAGAAGTTTGTACGCCCTTACGGAACCTTTTCCACCATGGAACTTTCTCGTCGCTCATAGCACAATAATAAAGCTAAAATTTGAGTAGTGGAACAATGTGAAACTAAACTGCGATTGGGCGACTATATAGTCGCCCAATCGCAGTTTCAAAATAGAATTACTACTTTTTACTGCTTAACAAACTTTTTTGTCGCAATACCTTTTTCTGAACTCACCTTTAGTATATAAACACCCGGCAATAATGAACTTACATCAATTGCTGAATTATGGCTTACCATAGGCAGAACAATGCTTTTGCCCTGTATGTCGAAAATGGAAATATTAGGCGGAGCAACTTCTTCCTCCAGCATACTTACATACAGATAATCGCCTGTAGGAACTGGATGCAAACTGATACCGTCTGCATCATCTATAACGTCGGCAATACCGGTATTTACATTTCCACTTCCATAAGTTAACACCACTCCCCTATTGGCATATACAAATGAAGTAAGGCTCTTATCGGTAGCTACCACATTTCCTGTTCTTTTACCGATTTTATATACCATATCATCGCCGAAGCTCCATGGATTGATATGAGCAGTATCGTAACTTCCTTCATAGTCAAACGGTATCTCTAACTTCTGAAAAGTATTGCCCCCATTATGAGTAAGTAACAAATCACTATTGGTTACAACAAACCCATTCTGCCCGTCATAAAACTTCAAGTAGTATAAACTATCAAATGTTTGTGTTCCCTTAGGCACCCAGTTTATATTTATATCCGATGCATTGTAAGATCTGAAAAAACCACCGCTATT
>JAFDYM010000025.1 GCA_018267435.1 Bacteroidota bacterium
GGCTTCTACGTTATCGTGCCAGTATTCGGCAAACTCTTTCACTATATCTACCGGATTGGCATATAGAAAGTTCTTCGCTAACCAAGTAATTTTATCCTTTTTACTCAGCTTCGAAAAACCGGCAATCTCTTTTTGCTCATCTTTCTCCATCGAAGTCAAATGTAATGCATAATGTGGAACATTCCGTACTGATTGTTGACACCATTTTAACGCTGATTTAAAATGTTTTGTAGCTTGAAACGTTTACATTCGCAAGCGCTTTTTAACACCTTCAACCAAGAAAATAATGAAAAACACCTTAACACTGCTTACGGCAGTTGTTTTAATGGTTTTTGCCACTACCCCTCAGGCAAACGCTCAAACCTTTGCTAAAATTGCCCCCCAGAATGTAACTATAGTGCGCGATAGCTTCGGTATTCCGCACATTTTTGGCAAAACCGATGCAGAAGTGGCTTACGGTTTGGCTTGGGCCAATGCCGAAGATGCGTTTGATATGGTGGAAAACCTGGTGTGCATAGGCAGGGGATATATGGGCCGTAAAGATGGTAAGGATGGTGCCAAAGCCGATTTTTTCGTACACGCTATTGGCGCTAGAGATATAGTGCAAGCGCGCTACGAGAAAGAAACATCGGCTGAGTTTAAAAAGTACCTGAACGGATTTGTACAAGGACTGAATGCTTATGCCGCTGCCCACCCTGAGCAGGTGTCGGTGCCGAAGGCTTTTCCTATTACGGAGATTGATGTACAGGTAAGCTATATAGCTATTATGAGTTTGCTATGCCATGCCGAAGGCAGTTTGGGCGATGCGCTAGATGGTAAGTATGATAAGGTAGATGTAAAGTATGGTCAAGTAAAAGAAAAGCCCGTAGGCTCGAATGCTTATGCCATAAACAGCAGCAAGAGCGCCGATGGCAAAACTTTACTATGCATTAACCCGCATATGCAAATGGATGGACAGCTTTCGTTTTACGAAGCGCACCTACACAGCGATGAGGGTTTGAATATAGAGGGGCCAATGTTCCAAGGCTCTACATCATTAGCTATGGGTGTAAACAATAACCTTGGCTGGGGTATGACATGGAACCACTTTGATAGGGTAGATGTGTACAAGCTGAAGATGAACCCGAAGAAGAAACATCAATATGAGTTTGATGGCGAGTGGGTGGAATTGGAGAAGCGCCCAGTATGGTTAAAAGTAAACTTGGCTAAGAAAGGAAAGTTCGTATTGCCAGTAAAGAAGGTAACCTATTGGAGCAAATACGGCATGACCATTAAAAGCGATAAGAGCGATAACTACTATGCAATTCGTTTTCCTGGCAATATGAGCGTGATGACTGGGCAGCAGTTATATGAAATGAACAAGGCTACCGATTTAGAGAGCTTCAAAAAGGCTATCAACCGCCAAGGTCTGTCGCTGTTCAACATAGTATATGCCGATAACAAGGACAATATATACTACCTGCACCACGGCACCATGCCGGATAGAAAGGACCAGACGGTAGATTGGTCGGGTATAGTACCTGGCAACAGCTCAAGCTGCTTGTGGGATTGCTTTGTGCCATACGATAGTATGCAGCACGTATTGAATCCTAGTTGTGGCTATGTGTTCAATACTAATAACACACCTTATAATGCTACGTGCGAAGGGCAGAACTTTAAGAAAGGTAGCCTGCCTGACTACGCTGACCTACGCCCTGGCGACAACATGCGCGCTATAAGGTTGAAAGGCTTTTTGGATAAAACCGACAACATTAGCTTTAAGCAGTTTAAAGACTTTAAGTTTGATGTTACATTCCCAACCTCGGGCAAGTTTATCGAATCGTTAGCACCATTGTTTAACCTAAGTGCTGATAAATATCCCGACTTAAAAGAGCAAATAGATATACTGAAGAAGTGGAACAGGGTAGCCGATATACACGAAATAGCGCCAACCTACATTGGTATTGTTGTAATGGGCTTGTTCGATAATAAGAGTTGCGATGATGCATGCTTCATATCAGGTTTTAGTACTACCGAAGAAGAGGTGGTGAAGATATTGCGAGCAGGTAGCGACTCTTTACGTGCTTACTATGGTACCGTGAAAGTAGAATGGGGTACTGTAAACCGTAGCATACGTGGCAATAAAGATTTGCCGCTACGTGGTTTTGCCGATATGCTTAGTCCTTGCTATCCTACGAAGGTTAAAGGCGCTTATAAGTTCAAGGTTAAATATGGCGATACTTACATCATGTTCGCATCGTTTGGTAAAGGCGGTTTGGAGAGGCTAGAGGCGCTACAGCCACAGGGCAATTCGCTTAACCCCGATAGCCCGCACTACAACGACCAGATGGAACTTTTCAGCAGGCAACAAACGCGCCCGCTAAGTTTGAAGAAAGATGATGTGATGAAGAAGGCTGAGGTGGTATATCATCCTAAGTAAACCTCATCCCCCTGCCCCTTTTCTACCCGACACTTCGGGGGTGGAGTAGGGAAGAAGACTCAAGTTTTGCCGCGTATTTTACGCTTTCTAAATGAGATTGTATAGAATGATATAAAAGGTATATTAGCGCAGATTAAAACCAAAACACAACCCAACAATAAAATGAAACACACCTTTGCAATTGTAATAGCTGCTGGTATGATGCTAACAGCTTGTAACAACAAATCGGGCAGCGAGGGCAACAGCAGCGCCGATTTCGAAAAACAGCTACAAGAGAAATTTGTAAATGCCAAAGAAGGCGAAGTGATTGAACTACCTGAGGGTACGTTCCAATTGACCCGTCCATTGGTATTGGATGGCGTGAAGAACGTAACCATAAAAGGTAAGGGTAAAGATAAAACCATACTTAGCTTTAAAGGGCAAAAAGACGGTGCTGAAGGCTTGCGTATAACTGCTGATGGTATAGTAATGGAAGACTTCGCGGTGCTTGATGCCAAAGGCGATAACATAAAGGTGCAAGATGCTACCGGTGTAACCTTCCGTAGGTTGAAAGTGGGCTGGAGCAACCTGCACGACCCTAAGAACGGTGCATACGGCACTTACCCTGTGGGCTGTACCAATGTATTGATTGAAGAGTGCGAAGTGTACGGTTCATCAGATGCGGGTGTATATGTTGGTCAGAGCAAGAACATCATTGTGCGCAAAAACCACGTACACGATAACGTAGCCGGTATAGAAATAGAAAACAGCCAAGATGCTGATGTATATGACAACCTAAGCGAGAACAATACTGGTGGTATATTGGTTTTCGACCTACCTGAACTACCTAAAAAGAACGGTAGCCGTTGCCGCGTGTTCAACAACCGTTTGATAAACAACAATACACCGAACTTTGCAGTAAAGGGAACAACAGTTGCCGAAATACCTGCCGGTACAGGTTTTATAATTATGGCAGCTAACCAGTGCGATGTTTACAATAACGAAATAAGCGGCCACAACTCGATAGGTGGTGCTGTAATAAGCTACCAAACCTTGCAGAAGCCTTACAAAGATTCATTGTATGATCCATTTAGCGGTGGTATATACATACACGATAACAAGTTTGCACGTGGTACTGGCAAGCCTGATCCTACTGTAACTTTTGGTCAACTATTTAGTGTAGTATTTGGCGATAAAGTACCAGATGTGGTAATAGATGGTTTCGAAAACCCTGCTTACAAAAATGCTGATGGTTCATGGAAAGAAGACCAGAGGATATGTATAACCAACAATGGTAACATAACCTTCAGCAATATGGACTTGCCAAACAAAGGCAAGAACAAAAGCGATGATTTGAGCAAATACAACTGCGCACAACAGCCACTTACCGAGGTAAAGCTGAATAACTAATAGCTACATGGCTTGGTCTAATAGGCCGCCAAACAGTTTCAATAATCCA
>JAFDYM010000260.1 GCA_018267435.1 Bacteroidota bacterium
CGCGATAGGGCTAGCTATGTATTGCAACAAGGCAAAATACGCTTGGTACTTACCACAGCTATGAGCCCAGAACATGAAGTAAGCCAGCACCACCTTAAGCACGGCGATGGCGTAAAGGTACTAGCCCTGTGGGTAGACGATGCCCGAAAAAGCTACGAAGAAACAACCAAGCGTGGCGCTAAAGGCGTAATGGAGCCTACAGTATACAAAGATGAACACGGCGAGGTGGTTATATCGGCCATAGCTACTTATGGCGAAACCATACACAAGTTTATTGAGCGCAAAAACTACAACGGCGCATTTTTGCCAGGCTACGAGGCGCGTACATCTATCGTGCCTGTTAAAGGCGTTGGCTTAAAGCACATAGACCACTGCGTGGGCAATGTAGAGCTAGGCAAAATGAACGACTGGGTAAAATTCTACGAAGATGTAATGGGCTTTAAACTGTTGTTAACCTTCGACGATAGCGATATCTCTACCGAGTACTCGGCGCTAATGAGCAAGGTGGTAAGTAATGGTAGCGGCTACGTTAAGTTCCCTATCAACGAGCCTGCCGAGGGCAAAAAGAAATCGCAGATTGAAGAGTATATCGACTTCTACCACGGCCCCGGCTGCCAGCACATGGCCATAGCTACCGATGATATCATTAGCACTGTAACAGAACTACGCGCACGCGGTATCGAGTTTCTAAAAGTGCCAGATGTGTACTACGATGAAGTATGGCAGCGCGTAGGTAAAATAAACGAGGATGTAGAGGCTATCAAAAAGCTGAACATACTTGTTGACCGCGACGATGAAGGCTACTTACTACAATTGTTTACCAAGCCGGTACAAGATAGACCTACGGTGTTCTTCGAAATAATACAACGCTGTGGTGCCAAAAGCTTCGGCAAAGGCAACTTCAAAGCCCTATTCGAAGCCATAGAACGAGAGCAGGAATTGCGCGGTAACTTGTAATAAAACAAATACAAGTTTTTCACCACAGATTACACAGATAAGCACAGATTCAATACAAAGGGATTTAGTTAACCATTACTAAGTCCCTTTTTCTTTTTCCTAATCCGTGAACATCTGTGTTATCTGTGGTCTAAAATTCTTAGTAAAACAAAAGCGGCAACCCATATAGGTCGCCGCTTTGTTATTTATGTTATGTGCTAATTATTAGTGCTTATCGCCAGGCATTGGCTTTTGGCAGCACATAGGTAGCTTGGCGTATGCCGCTTCGTCCTTCTTCATATCATCAGCATCATAGCCTATGCTGGTTATAGCCAACTTTATTTGCTGCGTCGAAAGTTTATCGGGGTTATACTTAACCTTTACTTGTTTGCTGTTCAAATCTACAACCACGGCATCTATACCGTCCATTGCCTTTAGCGTCCTTTCAACCCTAGCTTTGCACGATCCGCAAATAACTGAGCTTTTAATAACTACAGTTTTTGCCTTTGGCGCTGCTATCTTCATTGGCTCTGCAGCACGTAGGCCCACACTCAATATGGCTATCAGCAAAAATGCTGCGCTAAATCCTCTTACTATCGTTTTCATATCCTTTCAGTTTAGTGGTATAAAATTAATCATTTCGACCATTGCCCATATACTAAGGTTTATAGGCTTAACCTTTTTTGTATGTAGAAAAGAAGACCTCTTACTACATATTCATCTTCATCATACTCGGCATTATGCGCAAATATACTTGATACGATACAGGCGTATTGTTGCCATATAGCGCCTTTAACTCGCTAGGCCTGGCATAAGTACTTATCTGTCCCCCAAGGGCAAGGTCAAGGTTAGCCATGCTAAAAAAGCGCCAAGCTGCACCTAGTGTAAATGCATGTATGTTATACAACTTATCGCCATACTGCTCCAGTGCCATTTCGTGCGTGCTCTTCTGTACAAACTCGTACCTACCGTATATATCGAAACGCTTTATCAAATAAGTGGCTTCAGCCAAGGCAGAATGCTCGTTGCTATGATGCTTGGTATTTAAGCCGTATACCACAGTGCTAGCCACAAAGCTTTTAGGCGAAAAGGCCTTTACGTGCTGTATAGAAAAACTTGTTTTCATTACGTTTTCCTCTGGCTCAAGCGCTTCAGGCGAGCGTATAAAGCCCTGCGAGAATTGTAGCGATAAAGTACGGTGCGGGTTTACACTCAAGCGGTACGAATAACTATCAAACCTAGGCTTATCAAAGTCGAACCTGTTCTCATCTGGCTCCCTACCTGTAAATATCGAGCCTTCTATCTTGGCTATTTTATACCTAAAGCCTATAGTACCCACACCAAAGGTAATGTGCGTAGCATCTTGCCAATGGTGGCCCAGTGGGGCATCGGGGTTGCTAAAGGCAGATATACGGTGCATAAAGGCGGTAGGCCCAAGGGCGGGTTCGCCAGGGTAACCGAAATAAGCATACAGGTCTATATCCTTAGTAAAGCTGTGCGTATAAGCAATGCTAAGCGCTGCAAACAAATCATGCGGGTGCTGCCTATCTATCAGCGGTTCGCCTTTCCAGCTTTCGCCCGATTGAAACAACAAAGGATAGCCCTCACCACCTATGGTTAACCTATCGGCCGATAGCATGGCGCTTATGTTCAACAAACCATGCTTGCCCAAACGGCGCTGTGCCATTACCATACCCCAGTTAGGCGCATTAAACTGTGCTGCACTACCACGCATACCTTTGTTGTTTGCGTTCTGAGCCGTATAGCGTATAAACATAGCGCCATGCATCATTATATTCCAATCCTTGGCTTGTACCATGTACATATACATGGGACTTTCGTCGGGCTGCCAACTGGTACCAGAGCCATTGCGGCTCATAGGTAGGTTTAGCGAGTAGGCACTATACATTTCGTGCTGCGCATGCATGCCTGTTTGCATTGTATCGCCATGCATAGTATGGTTGTGTACAGGTTCACTGGCTTTAGCGCTAGTATCCTGCATCATCTCTTCGTGGTTGTGCTGCATATTATGCCCACCGTGCTGCGCCATGGCGCCAAGCACAAATAGCATTACAGCACTTAGTACAATCAATCTTTTCATATCGATAGGATTAAAGAGTTAACTAAAAATGAATGTGTTTGTATTGATGCAACTTACTTGCTCAATGCAAACCTGAAGCCTGTAAATGCCATAGCACCACGCAGCGGGCCCCATATCAACGATGCATCGTATTGATTACTGAAAGGTTGGTCGCCTGCTATAATAGGGTTCTTCTGTATAAAGTTAATAAGATTCTCCCCTCCTACGTAAAACTCCCAAGCCTTCCACTTAAAGGTTATCTGCGCATTTAGCTGAAACCAATCTTTCGATTGTGCACTGCGGCGGTTAGCCTCATCGTTCAACGATGTATCGGGTATCCTAGTTTTGCCAAACCAGTTCAAGCTAGTATTAAAGCGCCACATCTTGTTTTTGGTTACATAGCCTAGCGATATCAAGCCCCTGTGCTGCGGTCGTAGCGGGTATATCTTTCTGCCCGACTTGTAATCGGTTTTA
>JAFDYM010000261.1 GCA_018267435.1 Bacteroidota bacterium
TCCATCCAGCGATACGGGTCATGTATTGCTTCTCCAAAAAAGGTGTCGCATACATTCGATTTCGGACAGATATAGTCTTTAGTGCTTTGGGCAATACATGTGCTTGATATTGCCATTAATGCAATGGCAATAAATCTCCATATTTTCATGCCACAATAATAAAATATGTTTCAATGCTAAACAAAGAAACAGGCTTAGCCCGCTATCATTTCCCTGGCGTTGGCAAGGGCGGCATCGCTTAGCTTATCGCCGCTTAGCATTTTGGCTAGTTCTATTACGCGGTCTTCGCCTTTCAGTTCCTTAATACGGGTATTGGTGCGGTTGCCGTTTGTTTCTTTATATATGTACAAATGTTTATCGGCAGTGCGCGCTATTTGTGGTAGGTGCGTTATGCTTATCAACTGGTGGTTGCGGCTTAGCTGCTTCATTATCTCACCTACTTTTAATGATACTTCACCAGATATGCCGCTGTCTATCTCATCGAATATCATGGTAGGCAAGGCGCCTGCATCTGCCAGTAGTGATTTTATGCTCAACATCAAGCGCGAAAGCTCACCGCCGCTAGCTACATCTTTTATCTCGCTCGGTGCAAAGCCCTTGTTGGCACTGAAAAGAAACTTAATATCAGTAAAGCCGTTCTCGTTCAACAGGTGCGGCTCTAGCTTCTTTATATCTACCCTAAACGTAGCGTTAGGCATGCCCACTTTGGTAAGCAGCACTACTACGTTGTTCTGAAACTCGCGCAATACTTTTTCGCGCGCGCTGTGCAGTTGCTCGGCAAGTTTCAATAGGGCCTTCAGCTGCGCATCTATGCTTGCCTTCAGTGCTTCTATTTCCGCACTGCTGTTATCTACCCCTTGTACCTTCGCATCAAGGTCGGCCTGTATGCCAAGCAGTTCTTCTATGGTATTTACGTTGTGCTTCTTTTGCAACTTGTAAATAGTATTCAAGCGGGCATTTACCTCTTCTAATCTTTCAGGGTCAAGCGCTGTTCCTTCTTGTATATTGTCGAACTCGCCGCTTATGTCTTTCAGTTCCTCGTAGGCGCTATGCAGCCTGTCCGTTAATGCCGCTATTTCAGTGTTGTAGTTCTTTACGCCTTTTAGCATACCCTGCACCTCTGCCAGTTGGGCAAGGGTGGCAGCTTCGCTATTATCTAGCAAATTGATAACGCCTTGCAGCACGCGCTTTATTTCCTCTACATTGCTTAGGGTGCTTTGCTCGGTTTCTAGTTGCACTTGCTCTTCGGCTACCAACTTAGCATCGGTTAGCTCGCTTAGTTGAAACTGGTAGTAATCCAGTTCAGCACTTACCGCGCGGTTTTGTTCTGTCAATTCGTTCAGGCGTTTTATATCCTTGCGGTACACGCCCAGCTTCACTCTATAATCAGATAGCAGTGTATTGTTCTTCGCCAATATATCTATAACCGATAGCTGAAAACCCGAGCGCGTTAGCTCCAAGGTTTCGTGCTGGTTGTGCAGGTTTACCAGTTGCTCGCCCAGCTGTTTCAGCACGCTAAGGGTAACGGGCGTATCGTTAATAAAAGCGCGGCTTTTGCCCGCTTGGTTTATTTCGCGGCGCACTATGGTATGTGCTTCAAAATCAAGTTCGTTCTCCGCAAAAAAAGCCTTTAGGTCATAGCCCTTTATATCGAAGTCTGCCTCTACCACGCACTTCTCCTCCGTATCATACAGCGCCTTGGTATCGGCGCGTTCGCCCAGTATAAGGCCCAGCGCACCTAGTAAAATAGATTTGCCCGCACCGGTTTCGCCGGTTATTATATTCATGCCGCGACTTAGCTCTATTTCAAGCCTGTCTATTATCGCGTAGTTCTTAATTGTAAGCTTATGTAACACGCTGCTAAAATAAAACAATAGGCCGCCAAACTGCTTGGCTGCTGCCATAAAAGTTATGCGCCATTTGCATTTTTTTGGTGTTCAAAAAAATAGTTTGAAAAATAAGATGCAAAGTGTGCAATAAGCCAAAAATGTAATGCGTTATTTTATCGCTCCGTCAATTATTCCTTATACATTCGCGCCTTATTTTTTATGCAGCAGCAACAGAACTATTTAAGGTATACCATGCTTGGTACAGGCATGACTATTGCTGCCTTGCTGCTGCTATATGCCATACCCGAGTTCGACCTGGGCAGCTTTCACTTTAGGCGTATCAATCTGCTTACCGATATAATAAAAAAGGAGCCGAAACCTAACCTGACTAGCCTAGATACTACCCCAAAAATTCAACCTGTATATACGGATACCTGCAAGCAGGGCTTGGTGTGTGTGGAAGACTACACTGCCGACACCAGCGGGCTTGATATTTTTTTAGCTGCGCTTGATAAGTCGAACACCGAACTGGTGCGCATAGCTTACTTTGCCGATTCATATGTAGAGGGTGATATAATGTTGGACCCTTTGCGCGATACCATGCAGGCGGTTTTCGGTGGCAATGGTGTGGGCTACGTGCCGCTTACCAGCGAGGTGGCGGCCTTTAGGCAAACCATAGGGCATACGTACCAAGGTTGGCAAACCTATAGCATAGTAGGGCAGAAGAGCAGCGCACACCCGCTAGGGCCTGCGGGTTTTACCTTTGTGCCGACCGAGGGTAGTCTTACTGCCTACAAGCCTAGCCGCAAGCGTAGGCTAAACTACCTGCCAAGCGCCAAGCTTTTCTATGGCAATACCGAAGGTGCAGATGTAGTAATGAACGGTGCCGACACGCTGCACCTAGGCGCACACTATAACATAGCACAGCTTAGTTTAGGTGAGAGTACGCAGTCGCTTACCTTGGCTACCGATAGCCTTTCTCACGCCGATTTTTACGGTGTAAGCTTTGAAAGTAAAACGGGTATATGCGTAGATAACCTTTCTATGCGCGGCAACTCGGGCGTGGGGCTTGGTGCAGTAAGCGAGCGCATGTACCGCAACTTCGATTCGATACATCCATATAAACTAGTAGTACTTGCTTATGGTTTGAACGTGGCTAGCGATAAAGCGGAAAATTACGATTGGTACATACGCAGTATGAATAAGGTGATACCGATGATAAAGCGCGCCTTCCCAAATAGCTCTATATTGCTGGTGGGCTGCAGCGATAGAGGCGCTAAGGTAGAAACTGACTTTAAAACCATGCCGGGCTTGAAGGAGTTTATAGATGTGCAGCGCAAGCTAGCCGCCGATAACCAAGTGTGTTTCTGGAATATGTTCGAGGCGATGGGCGGCGATAGCACCATGGTGGAATGGGCGAGCACCACGCCGCCATTGGCCAATAAAGATTACACGCACCTTACTTTTTATGGTGGTAGAAAGGTGGCAGATTTATTAATGGGTACCTTGCTGTACGAACGCGAAAAGTACCTGCGTAGAAAGAAGAAAGCATAATGACGAAACTACAGTACATAAACACACAAAGGCTGGTCCTGCTATGCACGGCGCTGCTTTGGGCTTGTGCCTGTAGCGCGCAAACCTTGGGCTTGGTTACATTCAAGTCGGAAACATATCCGTTCATCCATCCCGAGCGGAACGAGATAGTGAATGCCGATGCGCTGAATAGCTTCTTCGACAAGCTATATGTATTGAAGACGCAGCAGAACGATAAGCTAAACATATTGCAGATAGGCGACTCGCACATACAGGCGGACTTTATAAGCGGACAAGCGCGCAGCAACTTTCAGCGCGAGTTTGGCAATGGTGGCAGGGGCTTGATAGTACCCTTGCGCGTAGCCCGCACCAATGAGCCGTTCAACTATAAAACTAGTAGTAACACCACTTGGCGCTCAAAGCGATGCGTGTTTGTAAACGACTCGCTGCCTATAGGCATGGGCGGCGTTACCATTACCACTGCTGCCGATACTGCCATCATCAACGTTACTACCTTCAACTATCCGCCGCTTAACTACAGCAGTACAAAAGTTACGCTGTTCTACGAGAAGGACCCAACGGCCTATGACTATAGAATACTAGATACTGCTGGCAATACCTTGGGTACATTATCTACAGCTACTATGTCAAGCTATGCCGATGTATCGGCTACGCGCTTGGCTAACCCTGCTAGTACATTTAAGTTGGTGGTAGAAAAGACAAACGAAGTTCAGAACAATGCTACCATCTATGGCATCAACTTAGAAAATGATAGCAACGGTGTTATCTATCACTCTGTAGGGGTGAATGGTGCAGAGGCATTTCAATATGCACGTGCGGTACACTTTGCCGAGCAAACACCCGCGTTAAACCCACAGCTTATCATTATATCGCTTGGTACTAACGAGGCGCAGCGCCGCCCTATAGATAAGGAGTTGAATAAAACGCGCTTAGATTCATTGGTGAAGCAATTGCAGTTCTACAACCCTGCTACACCAATATTGCTTACCACACCGCCCGACTCTTACATCAGCCGCAAGTATTACAACATGGGTGTGGCTACCATGCATGAGTCGATAGTGGAATATGCCAAGGATAACAACTTGGCCGTGTGGGATTTGTTCTCGCTGGCGGGTGGCTACAAAAGCTGTTACCAATGGAAGAAGTATGGCCTGCTGCGCAGCGATGGGGTACACTTTAACCGTAAGGGCTACGAACTGCAAGGCAACCTAATGTACGAGGCGCTTATTAAAGCATATAACGAATATGTTTCAGCTGGATTTAGATAAACTATTATCGCTGCTTACTTACAACCCTAAGGAGCCACTGATATTCAGTACGGGGCTGTTCCTATTCATGTTCATGTGCTTCATCACCGTGTTCTACATGGTGCATAAAAAGCATGACTTGAAACTGGTATACGTTACCCTGTTCTCATATTACTTCTACTACAAAAGCAGCGGTATATACTTCCTGCTGTTGTTGGGTTCTACAGTTATTGATTATAATCTTGCTACGGCTATATATAAGTCGCAGCGGCCTGCGGTGCGCAAGGGCTTGCTCATATTTAGTTTGGTGTTGAATTTAGGTTTACTCGGCTACTTTAAGTACACCAATTTCTTCTACAGCATATTCTGCGATATAGCCAACCGCCACTTCGATCCGTTCCATATCTTCTTACCTGTTGGTGTATCGTTCTTCACCTTTCAATCGTTGAGTTACACCATCGATATTTACCGTAAGGAAATAAAGCCTGTTGATAGGATATTGGATTATGCCTTCTTCGTATCCTTCTTTCCGCAGCTTGTAGCAGGGCCTATTGTAAGAGCTAAGGATTTTATTCCGCAGATAAGCCTGCCTACAATAGTTACACGCGCTATGTTCGGCGAGGGCGTGTTTCTGATAGCTTCGGGCTTGTTCAAGAAGGCTGTCATTTCCGACTATATCAGTATCAACTTTGTTGACCGTATATTTGATAACCCAACACTGTACACGGGGCTAGAAAACCTCTTCGGCGTATATGGCTATGCCTTACAGATATACTGCGACTTTAGCGGCTACAGCGATATGGCCATAGGTATAGCCTTGCTGTTTGGCTATAGGTTGTGCCTCAATTTCGATTCGCCGTACCAGAGCAGCAGCATAACCGAGTTTTGGCGCAGGTGGCACATCTCGCTTTCTACTTGGCTAAGGGACTACCTGTACATATCATTAGGTGGAAATAGGAACGGTAAACTAAATACTTACATCAACCAGTTTATTACCATGTTGCTGGGTGGCTTATGGCATGGTGCATCGCCTATGTTTATACTGTGGGGTGCCTTGCACGGTGTGGCTTTAGGTATAGATAAGTACATCAAGAGCATCATCCGCATACCCGATACAAAGCGTATCAAGTTCCTAGGCGTGCTGTTTACTTTCCACTTTGTATGCTTCTGTTGGATATTCTTCCGCGCAAGCAGCATGCAAGTAGCGGGCGGCGTTATATCTCAGATAGCACTGCACTTCACGCCATCTATATTCATGGAATTTGTAACGGGCTACAGCAATGTGCTTTTGATAATGTTGCTAGGCTACATCCTTCACTTTGTGCCTAAGCCTACCGAGTGGAAAGTGCGCGAATGGGTAACCGATATGCCACTACCTGCCAAGGTAGCCATGTTGGTAGCTGTTATTGTTATCGTCATCCAATTTAAGAGCAGCGAAATACAGCCTTTTATATACTTCCAGTTTTAGTAAGTAGGGTGCGTTGTAGAGACGCAATACTTTGCACCTCATAAATTAGCTATCTGGCGACTGTCTTCACTCGGATACTCTCTAGCTTGGCCCGTGATTTAGATCACGGGCTACGGATAGGTAGCTATTATGAGCGGATGTATAATTAGGTGAACATGAAACCGTAATTCCTTAAAGTAAATAGCCCATGAATTAATTCATGGGCTTAGAAAATCTCAAACTTTACGAATCTCGTAGGGATTAAACCTATTAGCTTTTATTACCTTAGAGGTATGAATCTTACATTTAGAAAAGCGACGGAAGAAGATGCAAGTTTGATATACAACTTGGCAGAGAAAATTTGGCGCGAGCATTACTACCCCGATATACTTAGCAATGAGCAAATAGACTATATGTTGCGCACTCGCTACTCGCCTGAACTGTTGGCCGAGAAGATGAGGCATGGAGAGCAGTTTTACTTAGGCTACGGCGAAGATAGGGCTATAGCTTATGGTTCGGTTGAGCCGGTGGACGGCGTATATTTTCTACACAAGTTTTATATAGATGTAGCTAAACAGCGCTCAGGTGTTGGTAGCCGTTTTTTTGAATACCTGCTATTGCAAACCGATAGCCGCAAACCAGTAAAACTGCAAGTAAACAGGCAGAATTATAAGGCGATCAACTTCTACTTTAAAAACGGCTTTACTATCGAAAGCGTACAGGACTTCGACATAGGCGACGGCTACTATATGAATGACTTTATAATGGCTAGAAAGCCAGAGAAGGCGGAGTAGGAGAGGGTAGACGCTCTACTTTACAAGCTTATCGTACTTAGCACCATTGCTGGCATCTATACGCCTAAGCACTATTAGTGCCTTGCTTTTTTCGCCCATATCAGCCCCGCTAAACACGTTTACTAGTTCATCGCTCTTGGCCTGAAAAAACATTGCCATTAGCATACCGTTCGGGTTATCTTTCCATACCTTTTCTAGTTCTGCTAGGGCATTCAATATATTTTGGCGTGCTACGGCAGGTTTTTCATAAAAGTTGTCCATACCTTGGTGGTGGTACATGTACAATGTCTTTTTGAAGGCCTCGTATTTGTTTGCTTGAATGTTGTTAATCATCCAATAGCGGTTACGTATACCGTCATTCGGCCTCCAGCCTTTAGCATCGGGCGCATTGGTAGGTACGTTGTTCATTATCTGCTCCGCCATATTGAACCACTTGGTGCCGCCACCTGGCGCAAAACTTTCCGCATCCATGCCTATTATCATATAAGCATAAAAGCCAAGCAGCGAAGTTAGATTGCTATTGTATTGGGTAACGTTGAACTCCAATTGCTGGTTCTGCGCATAGGTAAAAGTCCAATCGTTATCAATAAAGTTAAGCATGGGCGAGTTGTAGCTGCTATTGAATACCGGGCGCGATGACTGTATGGTGGTGCGCGCCGTAAATACATCTTGCTCGGGCGAGCTTTCAAGCATAATAAATATGTTGCACTCTATACGCTCTTCGGGCCCGTATTGGTCTGTAGTCCAAGTACGGGTATTCATAAATTCCATTAATGCAGTTTGCATGTTTTGGAATATTGAAGGATCTACGCCCTGTACTTTTTGCCCGTTAACTGTTAGCTGGCAGCGCAGTTCCTGCGCATGAATGTTCAGCGCAGCTATAAGCGCTAACAATAGGGTAGTAATTTTTATGCTTATCGACTTCATTTATTTTTCGGCTAGTGTTTTATAGGTGTAATCTACTATGTCGGCAGCTACTTCTACCTTGGTCTTCAAGTCAAATTTAACCACATTTCCAGCTTTATCAATAATGGTTATTTTATTGGTGTCGTGCTTAAAGCCCGCGCCTGCATCCTGCATACTGTTCAGTACCACAAAGTCGAAGTTCTTCTTTGCCAGTTTTTGCTGCGCGTTATCGAACTCATTATCGGTTTCAAGCGCAAAGCCCACGCTTACTTGTTTATCTGTTTTTAGCTTGCCAAGATCAGCCGCTATGTCCTTAGTCTTAACTAGTTCAAGCACAAACTCGCTTTCCTTCTTCTTTATTTTTTTATCGCTTACCGTTTTCGGCGTGTAGTCGGCTACTGCAGCGGCAAACACTATAACATCGCTAGCCTGGAAATATTGCGCGCAGGCTGCGTACATATCGGCTGCGCTTACCACGTTTACTTCTTTTATGCCAGGGTGCTTGCTTTTAAGGGCGGTAGGGCCTTTTATCAATATTACCTCATTGCCTTTGGCGGCAAAGTGCTCGGCTATAGCTATGCCCATTTTGCCCGACGAGTGGTTGCTAATGTAGCGAACAGGGTCGATAGGTTCTTGGGTAGGGCCGGCAGTTATTAATATTTTCATTTTTTTACACGTACCTGATTAAAAAACTTAATAGCGAAGGTGGCACATTTTTGTAAATGAATTGATTATTTACTTGTTGCGACCAAATATTTTTAAAAGCTTTTTCATCCATACTGCTTATAGTGTAGAAGGCTTCTACGCATTTTTGGTAGTCAAATCCTTTTTCTGAAAATATTAGATATGACTTAGAGGTGGTGTGCCTAGCTAAACTTAAAACTACATGCATGGAAGAAATTGTGCATGTAGTTGTAAGGCGTTGTTCTATTATACTTCTTTTTAAAGCTGACTCTGCCACTAATGTTAATGTTATAGTGCTAAAGCCCCTAGTTTCATGCTGCTTATCTATAAAATCTTCTAAATACTCGGTAGTAATGGAGAAGTGATTTGCAAGGTAAGATTCAATTTTAGCACTAGACTTTATGAGCCCTATCAACAAAAGTAAATCGTCAAGATGTAAGCAGTTATATTTATCTGCCACCTCTTTCCCTAGTACAA
>JAFDYM010000262.1 GCA_018267435.1 Bacteroidota bacterium
TAAGTGCTTTGCAGGAGTTTACTATAGAAACGAACCCTGATGATTTGACAAGCAGCAAAATTGCTGAATTGAGCACATTACAGGCAGTAGGTTTGAACCGTTTTTCGATAGGTATACAGAGCTTTCATGATGAGGACTTGCAGTATATGAACCGTGCGCATAACAGCAACGAGGCGCAGACGGCAGTTAAGAAAGTGCAAGATGCAGGCTTCGATAAAATAACGATAGACCTGATATACGGTACGCCCACCATGAACGATGAACGCTGGTTGCAGAATTTGGAAACGGCTTTCGCATTGGATGTTCCGCACATATCATCGTATGCGCTAACTGTAGAACCGAAAACCGCATTAGATAAAAAGATAAAACGCGGCGAAAGCAAAACAGTAAGCGATGAGCAAGGCGCGCGCCAGTTTAATATACTAATGAACGAGATGCGCAAGCATGGTTACGAGCAGTACGAGATATCGAACTTTGCAAAGCCGGGCAGATATGCGGTGCACAACACTAACTACTGGCGCGGCAAGCATTATCTAGGCCTTGGTCCATCGGCACATTCGTTCAACACCCATGCACGTAGGTGGAACGTTGCCAACAACATCAACTATATTAATAGTATAGTCAAAGGCATATTACCTTACGAAGAAGAAGTGCTTACACCCGCGCAGCAAGTAAACGAGCGCATAATGACAGCCTTGCGCACGCAGTGGGGGCTAGAGGTTACAAGTTTCGGGTTGCAGGTTGCAGGTTTGATACAGGATGGCCTTCAATATATAGATAAGGCGCACTACACTTATAGTAACGGAGTGTTGGTGTTAACGCAAGAAGGGAAGCTGTTTGCCGATAGCATAGCGGCAGAGTTATTTATAGAGGAGGAGGAATAACAATTACGGAGAATCTTCTTTCATTTGTTCTACATAATTTGAAATAGTATGTCAACCATAAAACCATTTAGGGCGGTGCGCCCCAAGGCAGGTACCGCCGAAGAAATAGTATCGTTACCTTATGATGTAATGAACAGTGCTGAGGCAGGTGTAATGGCGAAGGGTAAGCCTAATTCATTTTTACACGTTAGCCGCGCAGAAATTGACCTGCCGATAGGTGTAGATGAGCACAGCCAAGAAGTGTACGACAAGGCCCGTGAAAACTTCTACCATTTGATAAGGAGCGGTGCGCTAGTGCAAGACGATAAGCCATACTTATATATATACGCACAAGTAATGAACGGCCGCAAGCAAGTGGGCTTGGTGGCTAGCAGCTCAACCGAAGATTACTTTAACGACGTAATAAAGAAGCACGAGTTTACCCGCCCTGAAAAAGAGAAGGACCGCATTAATCACATGCAAACTTTGCAGGCGCACGTGGGCCCTATCTTCCTTACTTACCGCGCACACTCAGGTGTTGACCAGATAATAGGCAACTACATTACCTTCAATGCTCCAGCTTATGATATAACTACCGAAGATGGCATACAGCATACCGTATGGGTGGTGAATGATGAGGCCACAATCGAACAGTTGGTGCATCTGTTTGCCAGCGAGATACCGTACACGTACATAGCCGATGGCCACCACCGCGCAGCATCTGCCGCTAAGGTAGGCTTGAAGATAAAAGAGCAGAACGAAAAGCATACTGGCGAAGAGGAGTACAACTTCTTTCTATCGGTATTGTTCCCCGATAACCAGTTGGCCATAATGGATTACAACCGTGTGGTGAAAGATTTGAATGGCTTGAGCAAAGATGAGTTTCTTGCGAAGGTTAGCGCTGCCTTTGATTTGCATCCGACATCGGACATCGGATATCCAACCAAGTTGCATGAGTTTAAGATGTATATAGACAGGCAGTGGTATACCTTAACCGCTAAAGAAGGCACCTACACCAATGACCCAATAGGCATATTGGATGTTACAATTCTACAGAACAACCTATTGTCACCGCTACTAGGCATAGCCGACCCACGTACCGATAAGCGCATAGACTTTGTAGGCGGCATACGCGGCTTGAAAGAGTTAGAGAGAAGAGTTGACAGTGGCGAGATGGCTGTGGCATTTGCATTATACCCAGTATCGTTAGAGCAGTTGATGGACATAGCCGACAGCGGTAATGTTATGCCACCGAAAAGTACTTGGTTCGAGCCTAAGCTGCGCGATGGTTTCTTCAGCCATTTGTTTTAAGCCATGTCAGCTTTTGATTATATAGTTGTAGGGCAGGGCATAGCTGGTAGCTTACTATCGTGGTTTCTATTGCAAGGGGGCAAAACGGTATTGGTGATAGATGCCTACGATGCCAACTCTTCCTCGCGTATAGCAGGTGGATTGGTGAACCCTATTACGGGTAGAAAGTTTGTAAAGACGTGGCTAGCCGATGAGCTGTTACCCTTCGCTACTTCTACCTATAAAAGTATAGAAGAACAACTGGGTGATAGCTTCTATAGGTCGATACCAATAGTTCATGTGTTCGATTCTATAAAGCAGCAGAATGATTGGAGCGTACGTTGCGCTACTGCTGAGTATAAGGCTTATCTATCTAACGAAACCATATTGCGCTTTGATAGCAGCAAGGTCAACAACGAGCTTGGCGCATTCGAAATAGGAGGTGCACATAAGCTAGACACTATCAAGTTTCTTAACTTATATAGAAGCTACCTAAATGATAAAGGCGCATTGTTAGGAGAGCAGCTTGACTATGCAGCATTGCAAGTAGGCGAGCAAGTACAATACAAAGACTACACCGCGAACAAAATTATTTTCTGCGAAGGGATAGCGGGAAGGAAGAATCCCTACTTTAACACATTGCCGTTTACACCCGCTAAAGGGGAGTGCCTACATGTTGTTATAGAGAACTTCTACAATGATAAAGTGTTGAAAGATGAAGTGGCAATAATGCCGATAGATGGGAACAACTACTACATAGGTGCTACGCACGAACAGCATTTTACAGTTACAGAAATAACAGACAAGGGCAAGGCTGAGCTAGAAGAAAAGCTTAGGTGCATACTGAACAGTCCGTACCAAATTACGGCGCACCAAGCAGCTGTGCGCCCTGCTACCAAGCATCGTAGGCCATTTGTAGGCATGCATCCGCAGCATAGTAATGTAGGCATACTGAATGGTTTGGGTACTAAAGGGGTGTCGTTAGCGCCGTATTTTGCGCAGCAACTGGTGCGACATTTGTTATATGGCGAAGCTATTTCGGTAGAAGTTGATATAGCCAAGCATCTTTCCTAATATTGCAGCAATAACACAGCTATGATTAAAGCAACGGTAAACGGCAAGGAATTTACAGTAGACGGAAAAAAACTAGATGGTAATCCTGTAGAATGGGATTTGCTAGAGGTACGCGACAATACCTTTCATATAATAATGAATAACAAAGGTTATAGCGCCGTGCTAGTAAGCCATAACCCTGAGGATAAGACCATGACCATAAATGTAAACGGCAACGATTACGAAATAGCGGTGAAGGATAAGTACGATATACTATTGCAGCAAATGGGTATTTCGGCTAAGTCGTCTACCACGGTAAACAATATAAAGGCACCTATGCCTGGCTTGATAGTAAACATACTGGCACCAGAAGGTACAGAGGTGAAGAAAGGCGATGGCTTATTGATATTGGAAGCTATGAAGATGGAGAACGCCATTAAGTCTCCGCGCGATGGTAAGATAAAGAAGGTACACGTGCAGCTACGCCAAGCGGTAGAAAAGAATCAAGTACTATTAGACTTTGAATAGATTAATGCTTGTAAAAACAAAAGCGAGACACTTTGTAAAGTGCCTCGCTTTTGTTTTTACGGCATTCGTTATTAGTTGCCGTATATTTTTTCAAACTGCATGTAGTTGTATAGGTTAATGCCACCCTTATACTTAGCTTTATAATCATCCCATGTAGCATTATCTACGAAGGTAATTATGTTGTATTTACTATCTATTAGATAGTACCGATAGATGGTCATATCAGTTTTAATAATGGGGTTTACGGCGTTGAAAACATGCTTCACTACATAGTAGTCAACATCTTCTGGCTTGCCTTTTTTTGCATCGTCATATTCGCTTACATAAAAGCTCCATACTTTATAGGCATCTTGCATGGTCTCGTCTGCTTTCCACTCTACTATCTTTTCGCGCATTAGGGCCATACCTGCTTCGCGGTCCTTGTCGTTGTCAAATTTTTCAGGAAAATTATTCCAAAACTCTTCTATGGTTTCGGCATAGGTAACTGTATCAAGTACATCGTAGCTTACAGGCTTGTACTTTATATCCATGCCGCCAGCTACTTTTATTACATGTTCTTTAATTGGCTCGGCAAATTCATTTTTTGGCTTGCAGCTTACTAGTGCTACCATAAGCACTATAAACACACTTAATGTTTTGGTCATTGGTTTGGTTTAATTGTTCCTTGCAAAATAAGCATTGAACTTAGTATTTAAACCAATAATAAATAGTTTTTATCCATTCATTATTCACAGCTATCAAGCCCTCCTCATCTTTCCACCAAGTGTACTCATTGAACCTTGATGATGGGGCACCATGTATAATAAGCTCTACGTCCGCATTTTTAAATGGCTGACGAAAAACATAATTAACCCTACCAGTATGCAAGCGCGATGATAGGAGGATTATCTTCTTTAGTTGGTGAGTTTTGCAGTATCGTATTATAGTATCAGCTTCTTCGCGTGTGCTGGTTCCATATTTTATTTGTACAATGTTGCTATCTGCTACCGCTTGGCGCTTTAAGTTGGCTATGGTCATGTCGCTTTCCAAGGTATCCATATTGAATATCTTTAGCTCAACTACAGGATTGCCCCCTGTGCATACTAGTTGCCTGCTATACCCATTTCGAAAAAGCTTAACTGCTTCGTTTCCCCTATCATATCCGCCGCCCGATAGTATAAACATGGCATCGGCTTGCTCAAGTTTATCTTCATGCATAAGCATGGTGCTACCGGCCCTTAGTATAGGCATGCGGAAGGCATATAGCAAAACAAGAACAAGTAGTACTACCGTAGATGCAATGAATAGCTTCCTCATGCCAGGCTACTAATGTGCATCAAACCAGTTGATGATATAGTCAAGCACTTGTTTGCGGTCAGCCGCAGGTTCGTTGTGTATTTCGTGATAGAAACCTTCCCACCATTTAGAGCTAATCAAGTCTTTAGGTGCATTGGCTACAAACTCCTTGCTACCCTCCGGCGAGGTTAGTTTATCGGCAGTGCCGTGCATAATAAGTGCGGGTACTTTCAGGTCGGCTGCATGCGCTATGGCATATTTGCCTGCTTCGAAGAAACCTAAGAAGGTGCCCGCGGTTATTTTGCCATGGTTGTATGGGTCTTTAGCATAAGCATCTACCACAGCCTTATCGCGCGATAGTCCGTTTATATCAAGGTCGGCAGGCTCGGTAAACTTAGGGTATATGTTTACCATTATTTTAGCCAAGGCTACTTTAATGGCAGGTGGTTCAAAACCTAACTTGTACAATGGACCAGTAGCTACTAAACCCGCTATAGCAGGCTGGCGGCGTAGCACAAAATTGGTAGCTATGTTTCCACCCATACTGTGGCCATATACAAATACTTTCAAGCCTGGGTAGCGAGTTTTAGCTTCCTCTACTATTCTTCCTACCGAGTCTAGCGTTGCATCATAGCTAGGGGCGTGGCCACGCTTACCAGTAGTTTGCCCATGGCCTAGGCCATCGTAACTAAGTACGGCGTAACCTGCGGTATTAAGCGTTTGTGCTACATGGGCATAACGCGTGCTATGCTCGTTAAACCCGTGCACTATGCATACTACAGCTTTTGGCTGTGCGGGTGCCCAACCTTGTGCAAATATGGTTTCGCCTTCTTGCTGCCAAGTAAAAGTAAAGTGGCTCATGTTTAATTCGCTTTTTAATAACGCGATATTCAAATGTAGGAATTATCTTGTGCAAAATTTACAAGGCATGAAACAAGTTCTGCTAGTTATAGGCATATTGGTATTGGCTGCTATATTGTACGTAGGCGGTATGTTGCTGTTTGGTATAGCTACCAAGTTTAAACCCGAGGCTATTGAAGATGTAGCCGTAACAAATGCCAAGGGTGGCAAAGTAGCCGATGTGGTAAGTGATAGCACTATATCGTTCATGATATGGAATGTAGGCTACGGTGGCTTGGGCAAAGAGGTAGATTTTTTTTACGACAATGGCAAAATGGTTACCTCGCCCGAAGAACATGTAAAGAAGAACAATGCTGGGATTGAGAAGTTCTTGGCATCGGTAAAAGATGTAGACTTTATAATGCTGCAAGAGGTAGACCGCGATAGTAAGCGCAGTTGGAAGACCGACCAAGCCGAGAACTTTGCAGGCGTATTGAGCAACCACGACTACGCTTTTACTCCCAACTACGATGTAAAGTATCTGCCTTTCCCTTTTACCGACCCTATAGGTAAGGTGTATGGCGGTTTGCAAACCTTTTCTAAGTTTCAACCTACGGAAAGCAAGCGTATAGCCCTGCCAGGCATAACCGATTTTCCGCGTAAGATATTTTACCTAGAACGCTGTTTGCTACAACAACGCTTTAAGCTGCCTAATGGTAAGGAACTGATAGTGATAAACACCCACTATGAAGCTTACGACAAAGGTGGTAATATTAAGAAAGCACAGCGCGAATTGACCAAGAAGATATTGGAAGATGAGTATGCCAAAGGCAATTATGTAGTGCTAGGTGGAGATTGGAACATTGCGCCTCCGGGTTTTGATGTACATAAGTGGGAACATGAAAAAGTAGACGATCCGCTATACCTAATGAATAACGATTCGGTATACATACAGGGCGGCACCTATGCCTTTGACCCTAGTATAGCTACTAATCGTAAGAATGCAACTGCATACACTGAGGGTAAGACCTATAAAACAGTAATTGACTACTTCTACCTAACCCCTAACATAGAGGCTATAGAAGTAAAAGGTACGGATATGGGCTTCGATTATTCGGACCATCAACCTGTATTGCTTAAGATTAAACTAAAACAATAGTTAGTCTTTTGCAGCTATAACTACCTGGTTCAATTTACCGCCTTCGAACCAGCAAGACAACACATAAGTAGGATATTGATATTCTATGTAACCAGAGTTGTAAGCAACGGTTGGCTTGCCTAGTAGTTGCTTAATCTCAGTTTCGTTCATGCCAAATTTTAATTTGCTAGGTAGTTCGTGCGTATAGCTGCCAAATACCGAGCTATTGTTGTACAGCTTTATTTCGTTCAGCACGTCATTTTTGAAAATTAGCTCAACACCTTCTTTACCATTATAGCGCTGGTTGTTCACCATTTCTAAGTGATGGTTCTTTATCAGTTCCTTTACCTCGGCGCTTGCTACGCCTTTGCCTATATATTGGCTAAAGGCATCGCCGGTTTGGGCTATGGCTAATGCAATGCTAAAAATAAACAGGGGGGTGAATAATAGCTTGTTCATAGCAGTGGGTTTATGCGTAAAGTAATTCAATATTTACCGCATATCAAAAAAAGTATAACAGGGGTTATGTGCCGTTGCGGCCTACTATGCGTATAATTGTGTAATCTTGATTATGGCATCAATAGCTTCTCCTTTTGGCACTATACCCCTACAGCGCATATGTGTGGTTGTGCTGCATGCCCAAAACACAGATGAAATGCTTGAGGAGACTGTTGCAAGTATCGAAAGGCAAGGCTATGATAACCAACTACTGAGCACTTATGTAATAGGAGCGCAGCCTAAGGGTACATACGGCCATATCCTATGGGTAGAAGCTAATGTTGATTCTTTTCCTCAAAAATTGTACGGAGTATTAGATGCTTCGGATGCACAGCTATTTGTAATGCTGCATAGCGGTGATACTTTTTTCGATAGTACATTTCGTTCGGTTAATGATATATTTGGTAGTATAGATAGAATAGACTGGCTTACGGGTATAGAAACTCTTAGTACCCCAAGTGGTTATAAAGTAGTACATGGCAATACATCTACGCGTAGGTGGAGCAGTCATATTTTGCGGAAAAATTTGTATCAATCGGGTTATAGATATATACCTGCTGGGGCTACATTTTGGCGCCGAACCTTATGGGATAAAGTAAAGAGGGAGTTAAATTTTGTATCTGTCGGTCAGGTACATGCCGACCTTTGGCAGGCCTTTATGCCACATGCTATGTTGCACCCATGCGATGTGTACTTTTCATCGACCATAGCCGCTGAACCTCAATTGGCG
Source organism: Bacteroidota bacterium (assembly GCA_018267435.1). Classification (GTDB taxonomy): domain Bacteria; phylum Bacteroidota; class Bacteroidia; order Chitinophagales; family LD1; genus Bog-950. The sequence goes on from JAFDYM010000262.1 coordinate 8,216, forward strand.
CCAAGTAGTTATAATGCACCCTTACCTATCGAGAAAGCATGGCCTTACCGTTTAGCAGAGTACCTGTATCTAAATAATATTCCTTACTTAAGGTCATTTTATAGATATGCAAATGCTTTGCCGCAGGTAGTTCGTTTTGATCATAAAACAGAATCTTATTTTTTGAGTGATTACTAAACACTATGCACTACCCCAAAATAAGTATAGTAACAGTGGCGCTTAATAGCGAAGCATACATTGAAAAGTGTATACAAAGTGTTATTGGGCAGCGGTATCCCAATTTGGAGTATATAATAGTAGATGGAGGTAGCACAGATAACACACTAGCTATAGCGCAAAAGTATAGAGATACAGTAACGCATTTGATAAGCGAAGCTGATACAGGCCCTGCTAATGCCTTGAATAAAGGGTTTGCCCTAGCTACAGGCGATATAATGGGATGGCTTAACACGGATGATATGCTTCACCACAAGGCATTGTTTGCGGTAGCTGATATGTTTAATCAATTACAAGACGTAGATTGGTTGATGGGATTTCCAAGTTGGTACACGGCTAAAGGGGCCTGTATGAACGAGATATATTACCCCCCTGGACGTTTTTACCATTCGCCCGATTACATATCGGACAATCTATACATGAAATTTGCCCGCTGGAGCAAATGGCGCTTTGCCATGGATGACTACAGTAGCATTCAGCAAGAAAGCGTGTTTTGGCGAAGGAGCTTATGGCAGAAAGCGGGTGCGCATATAAAAGAAGAAATAATAGCATATGACTTAGAGCTATGGACCCGTTTCTTTCTGCATGCACAGTTGTA
>JAFDYM010000263.1 GCA_018267435.1 Bacteroidota bacterium
ACATGAACCGCAACAATGCCACTATGGTTAAGTTTATGTATGACCTTAGTACCCGCAAGGGCGATGCCAAGCGCATAGAATACTACGGAAGGGAGCTTAACAGGGTAGCCGTAACGCGATAAGCATTACTTTTTTATTCATTACTTTCTGTTAGCTTTGCCAACTTACAAATTTTGAGCCTTGAAGCTATCGGTTATAATGCCCGTTTTTAACGAGAAGAAAACTATCCGCGAAATAATAGCGAAAGTAATGGCTGTGCCTATACCAATAGAGTTGGTAATAGTGGACGATGCCAGCACCGACGGTACGCGAGATATATTGAAAGAGTATGAAGGCAAGCCGAACATACAAGTATACTACCACGAAAAGAACAAGGGTAAGGCGGGCGCTATAAAAACAGGTATACCGCACACCACTGGCGATATTATTAGTATACAGGATGGCGACTTAGAAACCAACCCTAACGACTTTGTGCACCTTACCGAGCCTATTAAAAAGGGCGATGCGCAGGTAGTATATGGTTCGCGCTACTATGGTGGCGATGAAAAATCGTTGTACTCGGCATATAAGTTTGGTGCGCGCTTTTTAAGCGTGGTGGTTAACGTATTGTACAATCAAAACATAACTGACGAGGCTACCTGCTACAAGGTGTTCCGTGCAGATATACTGAAACAGATACCACTGACATACGATAGGTTCGAGTTTTGCCCTGAGGTAACTGCCAAGGTGAGCAAAATGGGCTATAAGATAAAAGAACTGCCTATGAACTACTACCCACGTAGTTTTGAAGAAGGCAAGAAGATGAACTGGCGCGATGGTGTGAAAGCGCTTTGGGTTTTAGTAAAATACAGATTTGTAAGCTAATATGGCAAAGCAACAGAAACCGCCCGTAGGCAAGGCTACCCCGCCCAGCCCCAAGGCCACAAGTAGCGAAACCGGTACCGGTGGCTACATATTGCGCAACCTGGCTATTGTGGCCGTGCTAGGCATTACATTCTATGCCATAGATGCGCGCAATAACGACCAAACCAAAATGCGCGACCTTACCGAGGAGTTTTATGCCTTGCAGCGCACCAACAGTAACCAGCAGCGCCAAAAAGAAATATACGAGCAGGTAATGGGCATGCAAAGTAAGTTGGCTAGTGATACGGGTGCATTTGCGCGTGCTACACGCGGCTACCACTGGGCTATACACGACCTTGCATTGGGCAACCTTAAGGGCATAGAAGAATCGAAAGAGAGAATAGCTGCTTCGAAGCTGGATAGCACTGAAAAATCGCTGTACGAAACCAAGATGGGCATGAAGGTGGGTTTGTATCCTTTGATACAGCACATGATAAAAAGCACGCCCGAAGATGCAGTGATACTATTGCCAGAGGGCGACTCGGTAATATCGAACACCAGCAAGTGGAACTTTATATACGACCCTGAGTGGACGGAGTACTTTATATACCCACGCCTTTGCGTAGCTATAGGCCGCGAAAACGAACACCCTGAACTGGCAAAGCGCGTAACGCACGTATTGATAATAGAAGGCAAGGGTTACGATAAGTTGAAGTACAATGTACCTATGGAAATGCGCGCACCCGAAGCTGTGTTGCCTATTAACTCACCGCCAGCAGGCTTAAACCTACCACAATAATATGTTAGCACTAGGCATAATACTTTGCTACCTGTTGGGCCTTTCGGTTATGTTGTTGATTAACCGAAAGTATTTGTTGGCCGAATTGATTGGCTATTCGTTTTTGATAGGTATAGGACTTGAAACTGTATTTCTTTTTCTGCTTGATATAGTAGGCGTGCAGTACAGTGTAGGCGCACTAGTGGGCTTGAATGCAATAAGTATTCTAGCCATAAACGGCGCTAACTACAAGGGCTTGCTGCAACTAAAGGATGAGTTTAAAATGCCATCGTTTGATATAAAGCATATCAACTTTGTGGCAGTGTTCCTGTTCTGCTTGGCAGCATACCTGTTCTATGTTATAACGGTTAAAAACTTGTTTTGGCCAGCTACAGAACACGATAGCATAGGCTCGTTCGATAAATTGGCGCGCATAATGGCTATAGAGGGTAAGTTGAAGATTAGCTTGTTCCAATATGGCTTGGAAGGCGCAGGTGGTGTGTATCCGCCTTTGTTCCATGGCAGCTTGGCGTATGCCTATATTTTTGGTGGTATATATGTGTTGCCTAAAATAATGGTTACGCTATACTTCCTATCGCTACTTACAGTGTTTTATAGCGTGGTGAATAAGTACGTGGGTAGTACTGCCGCAGCTTTGTTCACATTTATACTAATGATAACACCTGAGTTGTTTTCGCACGCGGCGCTTGGCTTAGGCAACTTGCCTACCACGGCTTATGTATGCGCTGGTGGCTTGGCTACTATACTATGGCTTGATAAGAACGATACCAAGTACTTTTGGTTAGGTGCTATTTGTATGGCATTTGTAATATGGATACGCAGCGATACGGTGGTGTTTACTGCTGCTAGCTTGCTATTGGCTGCTGTATATTTTATACGTACTAAAGATATTAAGCGCACGCTGGCTTATGGTGCCATAGTAGTAGCGCCATTTGTAGTGTGGACGCTGTACGTAAAAATGAAATTAGCCGTGCCTAGCCAAGGTGCACGTTTCGATCTAGGCCTGGGCTACAATGCCGAGCGTATGGACCAAGTAGGTGGATATGCCAAGGCATACCTTTTTGCAGGGCACAAAGGCGGCGTAGATGGTGCACAGCTTTATGGCTTAACTTTTGTTCTGTTCTTCCTTACATTGATAGCAAACGTGCTAGGCGCTTACTTTATAAAAGATAGGAAGCAGCTATTGAATGGTGCTTATGCGCTGTTGTTCTTCTTTGCCTCGTTTGCACTATACTTTGCGGTGTTCTACTTTATAAATGTAAAAGTGCAGAACGCGCCTATGTGGTCGCTAATGGAAAGCTCGTTCAAGCGTGGTATGTTCTTCTTTATACCTGCCGCCTTGCTATATGTAGCTATCAGTCCGCTTTCAACTATCGCCTTCGCTAAACTAGAGAAGTTTAGGACGGGGCAGTAAGCTAAGAGCTATAACCACTTATAAAAGCAAACGGGCTGAGATTCTTCTCAGCCCGTTTGCTTTTTATGTATCTCTTTATCTATTACTATATCCTAATAGAATACAGTATAAAGTGCGGTTAATACACCCAGCACTATCAACGAGCCCACTAAGAAGGAGTTGCTTACGCGGAACATGCGCGTATCTATTTCTAGGCCTTTAGGCTGCACGCCGCGCGCTGTTTCTATCAAGCTAATGGCAACCATGCCTATGATGCACAGTATGAATACAATGCCCATTCTATCTAGAAAAGGTATTTCGTAAATGCCATCTCCATTAGGTGCTGCAAAACCAATTGGTGCTAGGAAAGATAAGTCTGCCCACTGAGGAAGAAACTTGAATAATACCGATAACAAGAAGCCGCCGATGGTAGCAAACAGCGCTGCATTACTCGTTGTCTTCTTCCACAAAAAGCCCATGATGAACATGGCAAATACACCCGAGCTTACAAAGCCTGTATACTCCTGTATAAATTGCAGGCCGCCCTTTTCGCCTATGCCTAGCAGTGGTGTAATAGCTATGGCCAATACTATGGCAGCTACTATGCTTATTTTGCCTACACGCACTATCTGTTCCTCGCTAGCTTTTTCATTGATGCGCTTCTTGTAAATATCAAGTGTAAAGATGGTGGCTATGCTGTTCATTTTGCCTGCTAGCGATGCTACCACCGCTGCCGTAAGCGCAGCAAATGCCAAGCCTTTCAAGCCCACAGGTAGCATGTTTAGCAATAGGGGATAAGCCCTATCTGGCACTACGCCTTCGGCAGTATTCATTTCTGCTAGGCTTCCGTTTTGGTATAGCACAAATGCCGCTATGCCGGGTAGAATAACAATGATAGGCATCAATAGTTTTAAGAAAGCAGCGAACAACAAGCCGCTACGCGCTGTAGGCAAATCTGCACCTAAGGCACGTTGGGTAATGTACTGGTTGCAGCCCCAGTAGTTTAGGTTGGCTATCCACATACCGCCTAGCAATACGGTTAAGCCCGGTAGGTCGAGATAGCTGGGGTTGTCGCGCTTCAGTATCATGTGGAAGTGGTCGCTTGCGTGTTCTAGCACCAGTCCCATACCCGCACCTACACCACTGGCGCCAAATTTTTCCGATACCAGATTCAATGCCAAATAAGTGGTAGCCAAGCCGCCCACTATCAAAAAGAATACTTGAATAATGTCGGTATAGCCTATCACCTTCATGCCGCCTAGGGTAATAACTATGGCAAACAGTGCCAATGCAAAGGCACAAGGCCACAAGCCAAAGCCCGATATACTGCTTACTGCCAATGCGCCTAGGTATAATATAGAAGTAAGGTTGACTACCACATATAGCAATAGCCAAAACACTGCCATTATCATAGCCACCGTGCCATTGTAGCGCTGCTGCAGAAACTGCGGCATGGTGTATATTTTGTTCTTAAGATAAATGGGCATGAAGAACACTGCTACTATAATAAGCGTAGCGGCTGCCATCCATTCATAACTGGCTACGGCAAGGCCCATTTTAAAGCCGCTGCCGCTCATACCTATAAACTGTTCGGCCGATATATTGCTGGCTATTAACGATGCACCTATGGCCCACCACGTTAATGAGCCTTCGGCAAGAAAATAGTCCTTGCTATCTTCTGTGGCTTTCTTTTTGCGGTTATAAACCCACAAGCCATAGGCTGCTACTACAATAAAATAAACTAGGAAGACCAAATAGTCGGGTGTTTGCAATACGTGCTTCATGCAGCTAGGGTATTAAGGGTGTATTACCAAAGCTAGTAGAAAAAATGAATGTAATGGATGATGCGCAATGGCGCTAAAGCAAAAAAAGCCCCGCCGTATTAAGGCAGGGCTTGGCTTATGAAGAAAAATCGTTGGACTTAGTTAGAAGCTTAATACCTTGAATTCGGCTACACGGTTAGCTGAATATATTTCATCGGTATATAACGTAGGGCTATCGCAGTTGCAACCTGCTAGTTGACTGCTTTTGCCATAGTTCTTTATTACTATCCTTTTGGCATAGTCGCCTTTAGTGGCAAAGTATTGCTGTATCAATTCGGTACGCTGTGCGGCTATGTCTTCGCTTTCTTTACAGTCGGCACGTATACCTATTTCTATTATTAGCGATGGCGAAGTGTTCAATGCTATCAATGCATTGGCCAATGCTATTTTATCGTTACCATCTAGCTCGGCCTTGCCTGGCTCGAAGTACAAATTGCTAAGGTTTATTTGGCTGTTCACCTTTACTTTTTCCAACATTACCTCAGTAACGGTTGGCTTAGATATATCATTTACGCCTAAGAAAAATGAATAGGTGATATACTTAATGCCTTCCTCGTTGGTACGCTTGCCTACATCTATACGGTAGTGGCTGCTTAGGTCAAGTTCCATAGCCACTTTGCCAGTGTTGTCGCTTTGTATGGCGTTTACTTTGTTCTTAGTAAGGTCTACTACACGTACAAATGCATTCTCTATTGGGCTTTTGCTAGTAAAGTCTACAACTTTAAAACTGTACTGCTTTACCTCGGCTAATGCCGATAAGCAAATAAGTGATAGCGCGATAGGTAGTAATTTCTTCATGGTACTGTGGTTCGTTTATAACTAAAACACTTTGCCTTTCAGCATGGGTACGAACGCAAATTTTCCGAATACTTCTTCCGAAAATTGGTTCTCTCCGTGTTTGGTTATACGCACCATATCGCAATTTGTTTCAGTGCCGAAGGGAAGTACTATTTTTCCTCCTACTGCCAACTGCTGCAATAGCTTATGCGGCATTTCGGGCACCGCAGCGGTGATGATTATTTTATCGAAAGGGGCATAGGCTGGCTGGCCTTCAAAGCCATCGCCGAAGAAGCACTTTACGTTGGTGTAGCCCATCTTTTCAAGCAGGGGTTTCGTCTTGTCATATAGTGCACGGTGGCGCTCAATGCTATATACGCGCGCACCCATGGTAGCCAAAACCGCTGCTTGGTAGCCGCTGCCTGTACCTATTTCCAGCACCTTTTGGCGTGGCGTTATTTCCAACAACTGGCTTTGATAGCTAACTGTATATGGCTGGCTTATGGTTTGGCCAGAGCCTATCTGAAAGGCAATGTCCTCATAGGCTTGCGCTTCATGAAATATAGTGTCAGTACCGAAAAACAGGTGACGAGGTACGGTCTCGATGGCATTTAGCACGGTAGGGTCGGTTATGCCCTTATCGCGCATTTTGTTGGCCAGTTCCTTACGCAAACCTTTGTGCCTGTATGTATCTTGTTGCTGCATGGCTATCATTGCTACAAAACAACGCATAAGATAAAAGCCCTCACAATAGCTTTTTACACAAATCAATACTGTGGCGGGCAGTAATAGGACAATAGCAAGTGCGCGCGTGGCAGAGATACTTTTGCCATGGGGTAGTAGGGCCGCGCCAAATCATTCTTTATTTTTTGGTAACAAAACAAAAGTGCAGTATTTATACATTTACCAAGCAAAACAAAC
>JAFDYM010000264.1 GCA_018267435.1 Bacteroidota bacterium
CCGTGCGGAAGATCTAGGCACTACAGTACCGCCCATAAAAAACAACCTTCCATTACACAAAAAAAGGTGAGCATAGTGCCCACCCTTTCCTATATCTATTTGTATTATCTGCGTATTCTGCGAGATCTGCGGGAAATAAAAACTATAGACCCAAATCGTATACCATACGCATTTGTGTGCCTTTGTTTTGTTTTAGCCACTTCATGGTTTTGTATACTTCGTACTCCTCTCCTAGTTCTTCTTTTATCCAGTTGGCCTTAGCATCGCCAAAACTATCGGCTATTTGGTCGCTGAAAGATTTTTCTTCAGGGTATGCCTTGGTGCGGTAGTCTTTCAGGTTTGCCTTTTTAGCAGCAAAAGCTATCGCCTCATCTAAGCCACCTATCTCATCCACTAGGCCATTAGCCAAACCTTGGGTACCTGTCCATACGCGGCCTTGAGCTATTGTCTCTATGTAAGCAGTATCCTTATTGCGACCAGTAGCTACGCGCTCCTTAAACTCGCGGTAGGTTTTCTCTACATTGCGCTGTGCCATGGCACTTTCTTCAGCATCAAGCGGCTTGGTAATTCCGCCTAGTACGCCGTGCTTGGTTATTTCTACCTCATCGGTAGTTATGCCTAGTTTCTCTTTCAGCATTTTGCCTGCGTTAGGTAGCAAGCCAAACACGCCTATAGAGCCTGTAATGGTATTAGGTTGCGCAAATATCCTATCGCCCATGCAGGCCATATAGTAACCACCACTGGCAGCTACATCGCCGAAAGATATTACCAGCGGCTTCTCCTTTTTAGCCAGTATCAATTCGCGCCACATTATATCGCTAGCCAAGGCACTACCGCCCGGCGAATTGATGCGCAATACTATTGCCTTCACCTTCTCATCTTTACGTAGCTTGGCTATCAACTTGGCAAATTCGTCGCCACCTATTTGGCCTTCTTTGCCATCACCATCTACTATTTCGCCTTCGGCATATACTACGGCTATTTTGTTATCGCCTTCTAGTTTCTTTTCAAGCGTGGTGGTGTATTTACCAAGCTCTACCATGGTCAAGTCCTTCTTCTTGTCTATAGCCAACTTGCCTTTCATAAGGTCAACTACTTGGTCGTAGTATAGCACATCGTCTACCAGGTTCAAGTCCTTATCTGCCTGTGGGGTTTCGGCTTGTAGTTCGTTAATAATAGTGTTCAATGTAGCTGTATCAATATTGCGTGCAGTAGCTATGTCATTCAAAAACTGCGAGTACACACCTTTGTACAAAAATGTCAACTGCTGACGGTTAGGCTCGCTCATGTTATCGCGCACAAATGGCTCGATAGCGCTTTTGTAAGCACCGCAGTGGAAGTCCTGCACCTCTATGCCCAACTTTTCGAACAGGCCTTTGTAGTACATTATTTCGCGGCCAAAGCCTTTTAGTTCCATGCCGCCGTTCGGGTTCATATATATCTTATCGGCAGCTGTAGCCAAGTAGTATGCCTTTTGCGATAGTATTTCGCCGTAGCCGTATACAAACTTGCCGCTCTTGCGGAAATCGATCAAACCGTTGCGGATGGCTTGCAAAGTAGCATAGCCGTTATCGTTTAGGCCAAGTTCAAGGTATATACCTTTTACGTTGTCGTCGGTTTTAGCCTTCTTAATGCTTTCCAATATTTCGGTAAGGCCTATAGCCTTCTTAGGCTTCATATTGCCTATGCTAAGTGCAGCAAAAGGATTATCGACAGTCTTTTCAGGTATGTCGTAATTCAGGTCGAGCTTTAATACCGAGTTAGCTTCAAGCTTTGCCGGTTCATCGGTACCAGCTGAGGCAGCTATGCCTACCAGGATAAGTATACCGATAAAGAAAAACAGGAACATACCCACCAAGGTGGCAAATACGTATTTAAGGAACTGTAACATAGTGTGCTTTTAATGTGTTCTGACGGATAGGTATCCGCTAAATTTTATTTGGTTTGCAATAATAATACTTTGCAACGCATGGCGGAAGTTTATCTTTTATTGGGTAGCAACTTGGGCGATAGGCTGCAACACCTTGGCAAAGCAAAGGTGCTGATAGCCGAGCGCTGCGGTGCCATAACCGCACAGAGTGCCATATACGAAACAGCAGCTTGGGGCAATACCGAACAGCAGAGTTTTTACAACCAAGCTATAGGCATAAATACCACCCTAGCCCCTGCCGACTTATTAGTAGCCGTAAAGGCGATAGAAAAAGAAGTAGGCCGGGTAGAAACCATCCATTGGGGTCCGCGCATTATAGATATAGACATCATACTGTATGAAGCAGAGGTAGTGGACCTGCCACAGCTACAGATACCCCATCCATACATGCACCAGCGCAGGTTTACGCTTGTACCGTTGGCCGAGATAGCAGGCAATGTAATACAGCCAGTTATTAATAAACCGATAAGCGAACTACTTAATGAGTGTGAGGATGATTCGGAGGTGAGGAGAATAAATAATATAAGCTTATAGGAAGTACAAGCGTTTTCTTTATGTTCTTTTTGCTTGATCAAAAAGAACCAAAAAATCAAGGCTGCACGGCTTTAAGGCTAAAAGCTATTCCGAAGGCCTAAACTCCACGAACTCGCTACGCTCAAACAACGCGGAGTTTTACGGCCGTCTACACAGCTTTCTTAACGCCAAAATCCGTGAGGCCATTCCCTCCACTCTTTAGATGTTCATTCAACAACAAACTATAAACATCAAACTGAGAATGGAAAACGGAAAACCTACTCCTCATCAAAAGGAGGCATGTTATAATCGAGTTTGCCGCCCCACATGCGCATTTGGTTTAGGATGCGGGCTTGTTGTGCAGGCATGCGCTTAGGGTGGTATTTGCGAGGGTTAGGGAGGCAGGCTGCTATACCTGCGGCCTCGGCGGCGGTAAGCTTGCTGGCAGGCTTGTGAAAGTAATACTGCGCAGCAGCTTCGGCACCGTATATGCCATCGCCCATTTCTATTACGTTCAGGTACACTTCCATTATGCGCTGCTTGCTCCACAGTAGCTCTATCAAGGCGGTAAAGTACACCTCAAGCCCCTTGCGTATATAGCTGCGCTGCGGGAAAAGGAAAACATTCTTGGCAGTTTGCTGGCTTATGGTAGAAGCACCACGCGTTTTAGGACGCTTGCGTTTCTTCTGTTTCTCATTATACTTCTGTGCTTTTTCTATCGCTTCAAAGTCGAAGCCGTGATGCCAAAGGAACTGTTGGTCTTCGCTGGTTACTACTGCCAACTGTAGGTTGTTGCTTATCTTATCTAGGCTTACCCAATCCTTCTGCATCACCATAGGTTCGCCATCTATCTTCTGCTCCACACAGCGTTGCAGCATTAATATAGTTACAGGCACAGGCACAAACCTGAATACGATAACCGAGAAAATTGAAATGCCGAAGAACCACAGGGCGGCCTTCCATGTAAATCGCCATATTTTTTGCAACATGGCGCTAGTATTATAGTGTTTCCAAACCTTGACCAGCAGCCAATAGCTCGGCTATGTCAAATACCTTCACCTTCACTTCCTTGCTCTTTACACCATCCGTTATCATGGTGCTGCAGAAAGGACAAGCAGCTGCTACTATCTCCGCATCGGTTTCTATCACCTCTTCGGTACGTGCTATGTTGATACGTTTCTTACCAGGCTCATCTTCCTTAAACATTTGCGCACCACCTGCACCGCAGCATAGGCCTTTGGTTTTGCAGCTCTTCATTTCTACTAGCTCTGCATCCAGTTCTTCTATCAACTGGCGTGGTGCCTCGTATATTTCATTAGCGCGACCTAAGTAGCAGCTATCGTGGTAGGTTATCTTCTTGCCTTTGAAAGACTGCGTATCGGTAATTTTTATTTTACCATCGTTTATCAAGCCTTGCAAGAAAGTAGTGTGATGCACCACCTCGTACTTACCGCCAAGGCTTGGGTATTCGTTCTTAATAATGTTGAAGCAGTGCGGGCAAGTAGTTACTATCTTCTTTACGCCGTAGCTGTTCAATATCTCTATATTCTGTAGTGCCAGCATTTGGTAAACAAACTCGTTACCTGCACGCTTGGCAGGATCGCCAGTGCAGCTTTCTTCTTTACCTAGTACGGCAAACTTTATCTTTAAGTGGTCTAGTATTTTTACAAACGAACGTGTAACGCGCTGCGCCCTTACGTCGAAGCTGCCTGCACATCCTACCCAAAAAAGCACCTCGGGGGTTTCGCCATTTGCGGCGTAGTCCGCCATCGTCTTAATATTATCCATTGATAAATGATTATTAATAATTGATTATTGTACCTTTTGCTTCTTAGCTTTGGTTTGAATTGTTTTGCGGGCAGCCATGAAAATATTGCACAATTCTTGTGCTTCTTTTCTTAGCTCATCTACTTGTTTTGCTTTGAACAAATCTTCATCCAATGCAAACTCAAGCCAAAAATCGCATTCGTCTACTTCTTCTATAACTATACTTAGCTTTGCTGAAAATGATTGCGTAGAATGTGCAACACAAACAGCCCTATAATTAGCCGCTACTGATGTTGAACATCTTATCAATTGCATAGAGATATGGTTACCCAATTTTGTATCGGGCAAAGAAGTAGCAGCCTTCACACATCTGTGCGCTAGTTGCTTTGTTCTCTTTTTCAATATCTCCCTATTCATGACTATACTTTGTATTCAATAATCATTTATCAATTAGCAATCATCAATCTCTTTATGGCTTCGTCCAGTTCAACCTATCTTGCTGGCTGTACTGCCAAGGTGCGCCGTTGGTTTCCATGTTGGCTAACATACCAGTCCACTCTGCAGGTGCTATCGACTCTTTCATGCTCAGATGACGACGTAG
>JAFDYM010000265.1 GCA_018267435.1 Bacteroidota bacterium
AATAATAACAGACATGACAGAAGCAGACGTAAAAAAAGTATTGGACGACACCCGCGCAGCTATGACCAAGGCGCTGGAGCACTTTGAATACGAACTTTCGAAAATACGTGCCGGCAAGGCACACGCAGGTATGCTAGATGGTATAGATGTAGATGCATACGGCTCTAAATCTCCATTGAACTCGGTAGGTAACATATCTACGCCCGATGCACGTACTATAAGCATACAGCCTTGGGACCCATCTATGATTCAACCCATAGAAAAGGCGATACTACAAGCCAACATAGGCCTAACGCCACAGAACGATGGTAAGCTGATACGCTTGAACATACCACCGCTTACTACCGAGCGCCGCAAGGACCTAGTTAAGCAAACCAAGGTAGAAGCCGAGAACTGCCGTATATCTTTACGTACCTTGCGTAAGGACGGTATAGATAAAGTGAAGAAGCTACAGAAAGACGGCCTAGCCGAAGACCTAGCTAAAGGCGCTGAAACTACTATACAGAAGATAATAGATGACTTTAGTGCAAAAGTAGATAAGCACCTAGAAGTAAAAGAGAAAGAAATAATGACGGTGTAATAACCACTAATATACAAGCCCCAGTAATGGGGCTTTTTTATGCCCACACCTTAGTGCCCTCGCTGCAGTTGGTGCATATATCTATTTCCTTGCGGCTTTTCAATACCCTGCTACGGAACGAACGGTACAAATCGCTGCGCCATATAGCGCTGAAGCTTTTGCTATTTAGGTCGCCTAGTTGGTGCTGAGCATCTTTATCGAAACAGCAAGGCACTATTTTGCCATCCCAAGTTATAACGCAGCTATGCCATAGTTTCCAGCAGTGGTTCAGCATTTCGTTTTTTATGCTGTAGCTGCCACCGTCTTGTTTTTCGTATCGGCTAAACTTATCTATGCTCGGCATTAAGTCGCTACCGTTTTGGTAGTCGTATATCTGTGCCGTTTTCAGTTTCACTTCATCTACGCCTAGGTCTTTGCCTAGTTGCTGCACATCGGCTATTTGGTGCTCGTTAGGCTTTACTACCAAAAACTGTATAGCTATATGCGGCGTGCTTGAACCTAAGTCTTGCTTCGCCTTCACCAGATTCTTTATGCCTTCTATCACCTTGTTCAAGTTGCCGCCCTTGCGGTATTGTTCGTACACTTCCTGCGTTGTGCCATCTACCGAAATCAATATCCTATCGAGGCCGCTCTGTACTGTTTCGCGTGCCTTGCGCTCGGTAAGGTAGTGGGCGTTGGTACTGGTAACGGTATATATTTTCTTTTGCGCAGCATACTTTATCAACTCGTTGAACTTAGGGTGCATATACGGCTCGCCTTGAAAATAGAAGTACAGATAAATCAAATCGTTGCCTACTTCATCAATCGTCTTTTTATAGAACTCATACTCCAAGTTGCCTGTAGGGCGCGTAAATGATTTCAAGCCGCTTGGGCACTCGGGGCAGCCAAGGTTGCAGTTGGTAGTAGGCTCTATAGATATATTAAAGGGCACACCCCACTGTATAGGCTTGCCGCTCCATCGTGATAGGTAGAACGAGCTAAGCACCGCAGCGGCATTGTAAGCCTTGCGCGCATTTAGCTTGCCTATAAAGTTGAGCGAATCCTGTAGCGACATTTAATGCAAGATAAGATTTACTACGCGGAGTTGCACAGAGGTTTCGCAGAGCTAAGCGGAGTTTAACTAAATAAGGTTTTCTCTGTTCAACTCTGTGTTGCATTTGCTCTGTTCCCTCTGCGTAGTAACGAGAATCTATCTAGTAAGTAGCCCCGCATCTAGCACAAACTCCGAGCCTGTTACAAAGCGTGCTGCATCGCTGCAAAGGAACAGCACCGCCGCTGCCACATCGCTGCTTTCTACCCAAGGCACATCTATTAGGTTACCTGCGCTGCGCTCGGCTACCTCGCGCGGTGTTAGGCCTTCCATAGCTGCTAAGCCGTCGTTCATAGGGGTATTTACGCCCGTAGGGTGCAAGCTAATGGCGCGTATGTTGTGCGGTGCCAGTTCTATAGCTAGCGACTTGGTAAGGCCCGTTAAGCCCCACTTGCTAGCTACATAGTGGCTTAGCCTATTGCCACCACGCAGACCCATTACGCTCGAGTTGTTGATGATAACGCCATTCTGCTGCTTTATCATTACGGGGATAATACGTCGGGCCACCATCCAGGCACCTTTCAGGTTTATATCCATCATATTGTCCCACTCGTCCTCGCTTAGCTCATGTGCTGCGCCGTAGGCACATATACCTGCGTTATTGAAGAGAATATCTATGCGCAACAGTTCATTTACCGTTTGCTCAACAGCCCTGCTTATATCAGCATCGCTGCGCACATCGCCTTGGTGCAGCAGGCAGGTTGCGCCATAGCTTTCACATTCCTTTTTCAGCGTAGCCATATCGCTATCCGAGCCGAATGTGTACTTAGGATATTCCAGTTGCTTCGCTATATCGAAGGCTGCAATATGCACACCCTGCTTTGCCAATGCTATGGCCGTAGCACGGCCTTGGCCATGCGCTGCACCAGTTATAAATGCTACTTTACCTTTTAAGTTATAGTCCATGTTTATGCTTTATTGGTCATAGGTGTGTAGTTGGCCAAGTAGCCATCTATCTGCACCTCGAAAACGTTATTGAAAATATTGGTGGCTACCATTTGCCCAGCAAAGCCCACTAGCACCACTAGCTGTGTTTCGCTATATACCTGTGCTATTTGCGCATATAAGCCATCGGGTACTTCGCCCTTGTTATTCGCTATCGCACTGCCGAAATCAAGCAAGGCTTGGTCGGTATCTGATAGTATTAAATCCTTCGGGTCTTCACCATTGTCAACTATCACCTTGCGGAAGTAGGTAGTACACAATGGACAGTTGCTACCCTCGCTTATGGCGTGCGCAAATAGGTACGCCGCGCGGCTGCCCACAATTGTCTTTACCTGCTCGTACAGGTCGTACCACTGCATGTATATATTAAACACCAGCACCGAGCGGCCCATGGTGCTTTTCATATTTGTAATGCGGCTGTTATGGTTAGTAACGTGCGCCGCAAAAGCCGCCTTGGTATCGGCACTCTGCTCGGCTTCAGCTAATGGTAGTATACGTGGCATTGGTTTAAGGTTATAGTGTGAAAATAACCAATGTTGGGCATCTATGTAGGTAGAAAATGTTTTGGGGCCGTACTGTTGCGCCATGGGCTTACGTACGCGCGCCACGCGCCTTCGTGCTGTGGAGCCTAGCTTATTAAAAGGTTGAAGGTTCAAAGTTCAATGTTAAAGGTTGGCTTTGGTACTTCCTTAACTTTTAACCTTCAACTTTCAACTTTGAACAAACATTAAATGCTTAAATTTAATGAAGTGAAATACCTACGTTTCCTCCCCCTCTTACTACTCACCCTTGCCATTGCTGCCTTTGTGGTAAAAGGAGAGGACGATAGGTTTATAAGCTACACCGCCGACCCTAAGCAAGAAGCCATAGGTATGTATTGGAAGGATGATAGAGGTAAACCTTATGGTAGCATAGCAAACTTACTTACAGGGCTTAGCAAGCAAAAGAAGAATGTTGTATTTGCCATGAACGGCGGAATGTATATGCAGGATCAAACACCCTTGGGCTTGTACATTGAGCGCGGGCAAACCTTGCAATTGCTAAATACCAAAAACGCTAATGGCAACTTCTACCTAAAGCCCAATGGCGTGTTCTACCTAACCGATAGCAACACGGCGGTGGTATGCAAAACGGAAGACTTTAAACCCAACAAGCACATACGCTATGCTACCCAAAGCGGACCGATGCTAGTGGTAGATGGTGCCATACATCCGGCTTTCAAGCAAGGTTCAACCAATGTAAATGTACGCAATGGGGTGGGCGTGCTGCCCGACGGTAAAGTGGTATTTGCAATGAGCAAGACCGCAGTTAACTTCTATGACTTTGCCCTGTACTTTAAAACCCTCGGCTGCAAAAATGCCCTCTACTTAGATGGCTTTGTATCGCGCATGTATCTACCCGAAAAAAACTGGGTAGAGAAAGACGGCAACTTTGGGGTAATGATAGCTGTTACACGTTAAGCTCTTTTCTTTGGTCGGGCTCATCGCTCACTTGTACTTCTACCTCGTCTTCAGCATCGGGTAAAGTTGCTGCTACAAACAATCCCAATAAGAAGCCGCTAAGCAAGCCTCCTATATGCCCCGCGTTGTCAACCCCTGGCATTAAAAAGCCCATTACTAAATTGAACAAAGCATAAGCGCCGCCTATTGCAAAAATAAGTTTGCGTTCGCTAGGGTTAACTTTTGGTGTAATAGCTATGGCGAATATAGCGCCCATTAGGCCGAACATAGCCCCTGAGGCGCCTATACTAGTTACATTAGGATGCCACCAGTACGAAACCAAACTGCTGCCTATACCCGTAAGTACAAAAACTAAAAGGTATTTTAATGAACCTATACGTTCTTCAAAATACAGCCCTATTATTAATAGGCCCACCATATTATTGGCTAAGTGCATTAAGCCACCATGTAGAAAGGCAGATGTTAGCAGCCGCCAATATTGATTATCGTTTGAAATGTAAGGGCCATAATTTCCGCCCCAATTACGTAAAGCTATTGTATCGAAAGATATAATACCCGCACCGCTTATCATCATACCAATGTATAGCAATATACATATGGCCACAACAATAGGGGTAACCATAAAACCTCGTTTGGGAATCATAAAGTCATATTCACCTGCTAGGTCTGCGTTGCCATCTAACATGCCGTTTACTTCATAATCATAGTTGCCAATT
Organism: Bacteroidota bacterium; assembly: GCA_018267435.1. Lineage (GTDB taxonomy): Bacteria > Bacteroidota > Bacteroidia > Chitinophagales > LD1 > Bog-950. The sequence goes on from JAFDYM010000265.1 coordinate 4,792, forward strand.
TCGGTTTTGGGTATCAACACCATTATAGAGAATAGGAGAAGTCCTCCACCTATCCACCATATAAACCAATTGATGCTGCTTTCTGTACGTAGCGCTAGGGCTTCGTTTTTGGCTATAAGTAGAATGTTGTGGCTGTCATCGTACACGCTGCTTTGTTTAGCTGCATCAGTATAGCCGTCCAAGTCATCGCTTGGCAATACACGCTCCAGGTATACAAATTTGCTTAGTTCTGTTGCATCGTATTCTTTCGAAGCCCCTTCTGCAAATGCGTTGAATTCCTTTTCTTTCTCAGCTTGACTTAAACTATTGCTAATGGTTTTGTCGTATTTACTACATATCCAAGCTTTAGCCTTGCCTATAGTATCATTAGCATTGTTGTATATAGGTGATACTAGGTACAAAGTCATGTCGAAATGCTGGTTGTGCTTTCCGCTTACATCAAAGTCGGCCGATGCACCGCTTAGATTTTTATCGATGTAACATGTGCTAAGGGTGTAGTAGCGTGCATCGCTATGTTTATCTATTTCGTTTATGCCATGCAGTACTGCTGTGCCGCTGGTATATTTATCTAGCAGGGTATAAGCTGTAGATGCGGCACCTGTTATAAATAGAGTAGCTAACATATAGTAAACGAAGCTTATGTCTAAGTTTCCTAAACTACCCAGCTTTAATAGTTTGAAACGTGGGCGAAGAAAAAGAAGTACACATATACCTGCCAATATAGCGGGAAGTGCCATTGTAATTACTTCTTCTTTTAGGCTAATGTGTAATTTGTTTATTAGCATAAACATAAGTGAGGCATAAACTGCTGTGCATAGCAATAGCACCATTATACATGGTAGCAATATATGTTTCAGCTTAGCGGGCAGTACTTCTTTTACAGGGCGCATATGGGTGGTAAAATATGTATATTCTTTTCACTATGCAAGGATCATATAATATAGCTAGCC
>JAFDYM010000266.1 GCA_018267435.1 Bacteroidota bacterium
AACAGCAAGTAGGTTTCGATAGGCAACCTGATGCGTATAAGGCATATAAATCTGATACCACCCTTAAGCAGTTTACTTTCCGTAAAAAAGGGTACTTCTTTCAGTCACAATTATTGTTCGAAAACCTGCAAGGTGGTTTGCGCATAATAAATGGGTATAAGTTTGGTAGGTTTGGTTACCTAGGTATAGGTGTGGGTGTAGATTTCTTGCTAAAAGATAATTTTGTGATACATAACAGCGGCAACGGCTACGCCGATCTTACGGGTGTTTACTTGCCATTGTTCCTATACCACCAAGGCGATATATTGAAGAAGAAGATTACGCCGTTCTATACGGTTGAAGCAGGTGTGGCGGTAAGCCCAGGTGGCTTTCCTTTTGTAGGCGAAGATATATATGGTGGTGGAGATAGCCGCAAGGTAGCAGGTATAGGTGGTTTGGGTTTTGGTGTTAAGTTCCACACTAAGCGTAGGGTTCATTTTAGCTTATTGGCTAACCTAAACTTTAAGGCCGTAAGGTACCGCGAAGAGAATTACTACTATGATGAATTCGGCAATGGCTATTACTACACCAATAGGGGTACTGCTACCGTTTTAATACCTGGTTTAAGGTTTGGTATAGGCTTTTAATTGCCTAGATTTGCCGCGCGTTAAATGGATAGCAAGTGGCAGATATGCGAGAACAGTTTACCGACCTTATACGAAGCCTACAGAATCAAATCTGTGCAGCTATTGAAGCTGTAGATGGCAAGGAAAAGTTTATTGAAGATAGGTGGGAGCGCGCCGATGGTGGTGGCGGTATAACGCGCGTAATTGCCAATGGCAATGTATTTGAGAAGGGAGGCGTTAATACTTCTACGGTACATGGTCCTGTTACCGATGCTATACGTACACAACTTAAGGTAGAAGGTGATAGTTTTTTTGCCTGCGGTATTAGCTTAGTTATACATCCACAAAGCCCTATGGTGCCAACGGTTCATGCTAACTGGCGCTACTTCGAACTATATGATAAAGAAGGTAAGGTTACCGACTGCTGGTTTGGTGGAGGGGCAGATTTAACGCCGTATGTATTGTTCGAACAAGATGCCAAGCACTTCCATCAATGTTTTAAAGATAGTTGCGACCAATTCGACGCATATTTCTATCCTAAGTATAAACAGCAATGCGATAACTACTTCGTGAACCACCACCGCAACGGCGAGCGTAGGGGCATAGGGGGCATATTCTACGATTACCTTCGCCCTAACGAAAGTATGACTGCACAAGCTTTGCACAACTTTGCCAAAGCGCATGGTGAGGCTTTTATCAAAGCTTATATACCTATTGCGGAGCGCACCAAGGATTTGCCATTCAATGAACAGCAAAAACATTGGCAACTGATACGCCGTGGCCGCTATGTTGAGTTTAACCTGATACACGACCGTGGTACTATATTTGGACTAAAGAGCAACGGTCGCACCGAAAGTATATTGATGAGCCTACCGCAAGAGGTGCGCTTTGAGTATAACTATCAGCCGCAAGGCGATGAAGAACTAGCCTTGCAAGAGGTATTATTGAACCCTAAAGAATGGGTGTAAACATGAGAAGAAACAGAACCCTACGCAACGCATTTGCCATACGTGAGTTGGTAGCTGAAACGCAGTTGACAGCGAATGATTTAATAGTGCCATTATTTGTAACAGAAGGCACAAATGTGCGCGAAGAAATATCTTCGATGCCGAACTATTATAGGCTGAGTTTAGATAACTTAGGTAAAGAGATTGAAGAGCTTTGGGACCTTGGCTTAAAGAGTGTATTGCTATTTGTAAAGGTGCCTGATAGCTTAAAGGATGATGCTTGTAGCGAAGCACTGAATGAAAACGGATTGATGCCAAAGGCTATTCGCCTGATAAAACAAGTGCAGCCTAATATGTGTGTAATGACAGATGTGGCGCTTGACCCATTCTCGCCGCATGGGCACGATGGCTTGGTGAAAGGAGAGGAGATACTGAATGATGAGACGGTAGAAGTATTGGCTAAGATGAGCGTGCTGCACGCCAGCGCTGGTGCCGACTTTGTTGCACCAAGCGATATGATGGATGGTAGGGTAGTAGGTATACGTGCTGCACTGGAGAAAGCTGGATATAGCAAGACTGGTATTCTAGCTTACAGTGCTAAATACGCATCGTGCTATTACGGTCCTTTTCGCGATGCACTGGATAGCGCACCTGGCTTTGGCGATAAGAAGACTTATCAAATGGATTATCGCAATAGAGCAGAAGCCATCAAAGAAGTTCTGAACGATATTGAAGAAGGTGCTGACATAGTAATGGTGAAGCCTGCCGGTGCTTATTTGGATATCATCCGCGAAGTAAAGAATGCGGTACATGTACCAGTTGCGGCATATCAAGTAAGTGGCGAATATGCCATGATAAAAGCAAGTGCTGAGCGAGGTTGGATAAACCATGATGCAGCGGTTATAGAATCGTTGACTGCCATAAAAAGGGCAGGTGCGGATTTGATAGCTACCTACTTCGCTAAGGACGTAATTAGAATTTTGTACAGTAAATAGATTCACCTTTAACTTTTGACCTTTGACTTATAGTAAAAGCGACGCGCTATTCAACGAGGCGCAACAACATATACCAGGCGGTGTTAACTCGCCTGTTCGTGCATTTAAACAAGTAGGTGGCAATCCTGTATTTATGCAGAGCGCACAAGGCGCGTACATGTACGATGTAGATGGCAATCAATATATCGATTACATCAACAGTTGGGGGCCTATGATATTGGGTCATAACCATGCTGATGTAGTAGCTGCGGTGCAAAAGCAGGCTGCTACGGCTTTCTCTTTTGGTGCGCCAACAGCGCTGGAGGTAGAGATAGCTAAGCTGATAAAACGCATGGTGCCGAATATGGATATGGTGCGCATGGTAAGCAGCGGTACCGAGGCCTGCATGAGCGCATTGCGTTTGGCGCGTGGTTACACTGGTAAGAACAAACTCATAAAGTTTGAAGGACACTACCACGGGCATGCCGATATGTTTTTGAAGAAGGCTGGTAGTGGTGTTGCTACATTAGGCATAAAGCAAGAAGGTGGCATACCTGCGGTAGTAACTGATGATACTTTGGTATTGGCATTTAATGACGCTGAGGCATTAGAGCAAACTATAATGCAGCACGGACATGAACTAGCTGCCGTGATAGTAGAACCAGTAGCTGGCAACATGGGTTGTGTTCCGCCGAAGGCGGGATATTTGGAACTGATGCGCGAACTATGTAGCAAGCATAATGTAGTGCTGATATTCGATGAGGTAATGACGGGCTTTAGGCTTGCCAAAGGTGGCGCGCAAGAGCGCCTGGGTATATGGGCTGACTTGGTTACATACGGCAAGGTGATAGGTGGCGGTTTGCCTGTAGGTGCATTTGGCGGTAGAAAAGATATAATGAGCTGTATTGCTCCTTTGGGTAGCGTGTACCAAGCAGGTACGCTTAGCGGTAACCCCTTGGCTATGACGGCAGGTTACACCACACTTTCCATACTGAATGAGCAGCCAGATATTTACAATAACCTTGAGCTAAAAGGTAAAGCGCTTGCCAAAGGTATGGCGGAGATATTCAGCGCTAAAGGCACGTCGCACGTTATCAATTTGCTTGGATCTATGATAAGCATACACTTCTGCGAGAACGCTGTTACTGATTTTCAATCGGCTACTGCGGGTAATAACGATACGTTCAAGAAGTTCTTCCACCACATGTTAGATAATGGCATTTACTTGCCACCATCTGCATTCGAAACATGGTTCCTTTGCAATACATTAAGCGATGCTGATGTACAGAAGACTTTGGAGGTTTGTAGGAGTTTCGAAGCGTAGTTAAACTACCACTTCACCAATGCCTTTTGGAAGATGTCATCCACCAACTGGCGGTTGATTTCTTCTATCAAGCTGTTCTCTACACTTTGTATGTCTTCGCTTGATGAGAACTGCGCATAGCGCGAGAAGTTTTCCGTCCACTTATCCTTCTCATCCTTTGTGTTGGTGTAGTCTACCTGCACAGTAATGGTCAATTTATTCAACCCGCTTGTTTGACCTGCTATGGGGGCCTCGCTGGTAAACGTGTAGCCTGTTATAGCTCCGCGAAATTGCAAGTCGCCTTGGTTGGGTACTTGCCTTAAGTTGGCTTCGGTTTGAAACTTCAATTTCAACCTATCGGTAAATGTTTGGGCCAATGCCGCAGGGCCGTTATTGGCGCGGTTTACAAATAGCTCAACCGAGAAGTTCTTAATATCTGGCGATACTGATGCACCGGTAAATGAATACACACCACAGCCTTGCAGTAGGCAGTAAGCAATTGGCAATAAGCAATAAAGAATAATCCCTTTCAAATTCATGTTGTTTTATCTGCGTTATCTGCGAGTTCTGCGGGAGATAAAAACGCAATCTATAAGTCAATGTTGTATTCCTTAATTTTGCGGTACAAGGTACGTTCCGATATACCTAAATCCATCGCCGCATCTTTACGCTTGTTGCGGTGTTTCTTCATCGCTTTTATTATCAGCTCTCGCTCTTTATCTGCTATTGAAAGCGACTCCTCAATCGTTTCATGTTCGCTGTAGCCGCCTTTGTCTTTTATCACCACTGGTTGACCAATGTTGATGTTGCTTGGCTGTATTACCAATGGCTGTTCGCTAAGTGTTCCTATTTGCTGTTGTGTAGCTATAGGCTGCGGTATATCGTGCATTAAACCATTGCCGCCACCCGCTTGTACCTTTGCTATATCAAACACAAATTTCTTCAAGTCGTTCAGGTCATTCTTTAGGTCGAATATCAACTTGTAAAGTATCTCGCGCTCGGTAAAGCTAGCACCGCCTGTTGCGTACTTGGTTTCAGCTAAGGCCGGCAAACGGCTCTCTGTTCTATTTGGCACTATTGCAGCTCGCTCCCCGGCACTTACATCCCCATCTCCCGCTAGTCCCCACACCTTCTCGGC
>JAFDYM010000267.1 GCA_018267435.1 Bacteroidota bacterium
CTCACAGCGCGCTTATCCCCCCGCGCCTGACGTACCATTTCGTATTCTACAGGCATACTTGCTATACTTAGCGGACGGTAACGGCCACCGCTTACCAACTTGGCACCACGCTCGCCGAAAAAGCCCTCGAACATATCGTGTGTAAAGTGCTTCTTTAAGCCACCAAAACCGTTTTTGGTGTACTTATTATCGGTTACTACTATGGTATCGTCTATAGCATAGCGGTTCCAAAGCGTATTGGAATAAATAGCAAATGCAAACGCTGCAATAATTACATAAGGCAACCAAGTAGGAAACTTAAAACCATTATTGACTAAAGTATCGGTAGGCTGCGGCGCAGCTTGTGTTTTTGTGTTGCTAGGCTTTTGCTTAGGGTTTTGTTTGGCCACGGGCTAAGTCGTTTATTAACCGCCAAAATAAATAAAACCCGACAATGTGGTAATTTACTAGCTACTAAGCCTCATTATCATTTCGTCGTTTTCTGTATTTAATTTGCGCCATGACCATTGCCGAGCAGCAGAAGATTTACCGCGATGCATTAAGTGCTATATATGACGAGCGCGAGGCGCGCACCATTACGCAATTGGTGCTAGAAGAAGTGTTGGAGCTAAATCCGCTAAAAATATCGATGGACCGCTACCGCTTGCTAACTACCGACCAGCAGGACAGACTAGCGCAAATATTAAAACGCCTGCTTACTTACGAGCCTGTTAACTATATACTAGGTGAGGCCGATTTCTTTGGTTTGAAGTTTAAGGTAGATGGCAATGTACTGATACCCCGCCCCGAAACCGAAGAACTGGTAGAACTGGTTCTGCAAGAGAACAAAGACAGGCAAGCCCTACGCATCATCGACCTTGGCACAGGTAGTGGTTGCATCCCTATTTCGTTAGCATACAATTTGCCTACAGCAATTGTAGAGGGCATAGACGTGAGTGAAGGCGCATTGGGTGTAGCACAGCGTAACAACGAGTTGAACAAAATGCAGGTGCAATTCTCGCGCTTCGATATATTGAAAGAAGAGTTGCCAACCAGCACCTACGATATTATAGTAAGCAATCCTCCATACATTACCCCTGCCGAGGGGCCCGAAATGCTGCCGAACGTAATGAAGTTTGAGCCCCACCTGGCGCTCTTCAGCTACGATGAGGACGGGCTAATTTTTTATAGAAGGATAGCGCAACTGGCCCTTACCGCCCTAAAACCCGGCGGCAAGTTGTACTTTGAAATAAATGCCGCCAATGGCGAGGCGGTGGTAAACCTGTTAAAACAGGCTGGTTTTGAGCAAATTGAACTAAAAAAGGATTTGAGCGGCAGAGACAGGATAGTGCGCGCCACGCTTTGACGATTCTTAACGCTGCCTCGTACTGATTTTGAACAGAAATAGGGATGCATTAGCCGTATTTGCCTTAACTTGCGCCCCAATTACAACCATGAAGAAGCTGCACGTTATATTACTGATAGTAGCCGCCCTAGGCACTGGTGCCATACTTTATAGCGCTACCGATGACTTTAGCACCTACGCCAACTTTATACAGGCTAAGGAAAAAGGCAAGGGCGTAAACGTAGTAGGCTATCTAGTAAAGGATCAACCCATGGTGTATGATCCGCAGAACGACCCTAACTTTTTCTCTTTTGTAATGGTAGATAAAGAGGGCAACGAGCAGACCGTAATATACAAAGGTGCCAAGCCGCAGGACTTTGAGCGCAGCGAGCAGTTGGTGGTAAAAGGTAAGATGAACGGCGATGTTTTTAAAGCATCGGAAATACAAATGAAATGCCCTAGTAAATACGTGAACGACGAGATAACCTTGAAGGAAGGCGAAGAGGGCGGCATGAAAACCGTGAAGTCGAATCTGTAAACCAACAACACTACCCTAATATAAATGTTACTTAACTTTTTTGCAGAGCGCTTTGGCGCGGGCGCTTTTGTAGGCGAAAAGCTTTGGCTGGGCCACACGGGGCACTTTCTAATCGTATTCAGTTTTGCGGCGGCGCTACTTGCCTTTTTGGCATATTTCGCTGCCGAGTTCTCAACCCAACAACAAAACAAAAAGCAGTGGACCAACATAGGCCGCTGGTCGTTCGGTGCGCATAGCACGGCGGTGTTAGGCGTTTTTGTGTTGCTTTTCATAATGATACTGAACCACATGTTCGAGTACCACTATGCATGGCGCCATAGCAGTACCGAGTTACCGATGAAATACATCATCTCAAGTTTTTGGGAAGGGCAAGAAGGTAGCTTCCTGCTATGGATGTTTTGGATAGCAACCCTTGGCATGGTGGGTATATTTACCTTAAAGAACTACGAGCAACCGGTAATGGGTATAGTTGCCATTACGCAAGTATTCCTTGGTACCATGGTATTAGGTATTTACGTACTCGGGCACAAGATAGGCAGCTCGCCTTTTATACTATTGCGTAATGAAATGTTGGATGCGCCCATATTTCAACGCCCCAATTACTTAGATTTTATAAAAGACGGCAATGGTTTGAACCCGCTGTTGCAGAACTATTGGATGACCATTCACCCGCCTGTATTGTTCCTGGGCTTTGCATCGGTTACTATGCCTTTTGCATTTGCAGTAGCTAGCTTGCTGCGTAAAGACTGGGACGGCTGGGTAAAGGCTACCTTCCCTTGGGCACTGTTTTCGGTAGCTATACTAGGGACAGGTATATTGATGGGTGGCGCATGGGCTTACGAATCGCTTAGCTTTGGCGGCTTCTGGGCATGGGACCCTGTAGAGAACATGAGCTTTGTGCCATGGCTAATGGTAGTGGCAGGCTTGCACATGTTGCTGGTGTACCGCTACACCAAGCACTCGCTGGTTAGCACGTACCTGTTCTTCATACTAGGCTTTGGCTTTGTGTTGTACTCTACCTTCCTTACCCGTAGCGGTATACTGGGCGATACTTCGGTACACGCCTTTACCGACTTGGGTATGACGGGACAGCTATTGGTATACATGGCCTTCTTTATAGTAGTGGGTATTACACTCCTTATTATCCGCGTAGCTAAGAAGCAACTACCTGTAGTACAGAAAGAAGAAGAACTATGGAGCCGCGAATTTTGGATGTTCATAGGCTCCTTGATCCTATTGCTATCTGCCGTGCAAATGACCTTTACTACTTCTATACCTGTATGGAACAAGATATTCGGCATCAACATTGCCCCACCAGAGAAAGTAATAGCACACTACAACAGCATACAGATATGGATAGGTATCATTGCTGCACTGCTAACGGGTTTTGCGCAGTACCTTACCTACCGTAGCGGCAAATTGCCTAGCACATTCAAGTGGGCATCGTACAGTTTGCTTGGCGCACTAGTACTATCTATAGGTATAGCCTTGGCAATGGATATAAGCTTTACCCAGCAATATAACATTGACCTAAGCAAAGTTTCAGATTCGTTGTTCATCAAGTTCCCTTTCATATCGCCGTACTTCTTCTTCCTAGTAGCAAGTATGTATGCAATACTAGGTAACTTAGGTTATCTGTTTCTGGTATTGAAGGGCAACCTTCGCCTATCGGGCGGTAGTGTAGCGCACTTTGGCTTTGGTGTGTTCTTGGTAGGTGTGCTTATATCGCAAGGCAAGCAGCAGGTAATAAGCCAGAACATTCAAGGCATCGACTTTGGTAAGGAATTCAACAACGATGACAAGCGCGATAACATACTATTGCTGCGTGACTCAACCCTTACTATGGGCGACTACCAAGTAACCTATACCGCCACTAAAGAAGAAAAACCGAACACGCTTTACCTAGTTAACTACATACGCAAAAACAAAGTTGGCGAAACCGTAGAGAATTTTGTATTAGAGCCTAACGCACAGGTAAATCCTAAAATGGGCTTATTGGCTAACCCCGATACCAAGCACTACCTAACCAAAGATGTGTTTACACACGTAACCTCGCTACCCGATAACCGCAACTTGAAGGATACATCGCTAGTAGCTGAGTTGGCTGTGAACGATACCTTTGCTACACGCACAGCATTAATCGTGTTCGACTCGATAAACCCTGCTCCTACCCTACCTGCCGACTTCAACAAAGAAGGCAAACTAGTAGTGGGCATACACCTACAGGTAAAGAGCGAGGACAAGAAAACCTACACCACACAGCCTGTATTTGTAATAGACCTAGCCAATGGCAACGAAATAAGCTCGCTACCTGGCGCGGTAGATGAAATGGGCATAACCGCAGAGGTACTTAAAATAGACCCTAAGAGCAAGAAGGTAACCCTAAACATACGCGAGCAAGAAAAGCCCGCCGACTTCATCATCCTTAAGGCTATCGTGTTTCCATACATCAACCTGGTATGGTTGGGTGGCATACTTACCTTCCTAGGTACTTTTATAAGTATGTATAGAAGAAGCAAGGAAGCGAAAACGGTAGCGGCTTAGTAGGCAAAAATAAAAACTCATCCCCTAGCCCCTTCTCTTTAAAAAGAGAAGGGGGACAATTTTGCGACAAGTTTTATCAATTAGCAGTACAGCAACATTAAACATTGCTTTCCCTTCTCTGTTTATAGAGAAGGGCTCCACAGTAAGAACGCATGCTGTGCGAAGCAGCAAGCGAGATGCGGAATAGCACCGCGCATAATACTCTTTGTATTCATCTTGTATTCCTCTATGCTCTCCGTGCCTCCGTGTTTAAATATTTTTTGTATTTAGCCTCTGCGTTCTCTGCGAAAAATCTTTGCGCCCTCTGCGTGAAACATCTGTGCTAAAAATTTCTACTTTTGGTAGCAATGAAAATATCTATAATAGGTGCGGGTAATGTGGCTACGCAATTGGCATTGGCGCTGCGCAAGGCGGGCCATAGCATAGTGCAGATATGCAACCGCAGCAACGATGCCGGCGAGGAACTTGCCAAAACGGTAGGCGCTACTTTTACCTCTAACTTTAAGGGGCTGGAAGATGCCGATGTGTACATCATTGCCGTGAAGGATGATGCTATATCTGATGTAGCATCGCAACTGAAGCTGAAGGGTAAGATAGTGGTGCATACCAGCGGCACTAAAACCGCCGAGATATTGAGCTTTAGCAGCGAGAGCTTCGGCGTGTTCTACCCATTGCAAACCATGACCAAACTGAGCAAGGTTGACTTTAGCAACATACCTATACTAATAGAAGGCAGCAATGTAGAAACGCGCAAGGTGCTAAGCAAGCTAGCCAAAACCCTTAGCAAAAACATACATGAGGTAGATGAGGTACAACGCCAGTGGGTACACGTGGCGGCGGTGTTTGCCAATAACTTTACCAACCACATGTATACTTTGTCAGAGCGCTTATTACTTGACCACGGCCTTGGTTTTGATATACTTAAGCCACTCATTATGCAGTCGGTAGCCAACTTGGGCAACCACTCGCCTAGCGAGTTGCAAACAGGCCCTGCGGCTAGGCACGATAGCATGACGATAGAGAAGCATGTGCAACTGCTAGCCGACCACAAGCGCCTGCAAAAAATATACGAGATACTAACCGCCAGCATATTGGCACAATCGCAAGTTTCAAAGCTGAAATAATAGATGCAAACCATTACCGCTTTCCTTAAACTGATACGCATAGTTAACCTGCTTATTATAGCGCTTAGCTTGTATCTATTCTATTACCTAATACTGGTGCCCGTACATGCCGATAAACTGCAAACCAGCTTGGTGCCATTCACCAATTTCGAGTTTGCGCTGTTTACCATATCGGTAATGCTGATAGCCGCCGCAGGCAATGTAATAAACGATTACTACGACCATGAACTAGATAGGGAGTACAAACCCGAACGCCCTTTGGCGCAGGGTATTTTTAGCCTTGATGCTGCTATGTACATACATGCCGTGCTAGCGTTTGGAGGTATAGGCATCGGCTTTTACTTGGGTTGGAACAACAGCAATTATAAGCTAGTGTACATCTACATTATCTGCGTTATACTGCTGTATGTGTACTCGGCGTATTTAAAGAAGATAGCACTGGTAGGTAATCTCGTAGTATCTGCCTTGGCGGGTTTTGTATTTGTGTTGTTGCTGTTGTTCGAAGCAAACTTGTTGAACATGATTCATTTCGAAAATGCAGGCTTCGTATTCAGTATATTGAAATTCCAAGTAATGTTCTATGGCGGTTTTGCATTTATTACTACCCTACTGCGCGAAATAGTAAAGGACCTTGAAGATTATGAAGGAGATGCAGCCTATGACATCAACACCTTGCCTGTGGCCTATGGTGTAACTTTTGCCAAGGCGGTGGCACTGTTTGTAGCAGCTATATTGCTAACTGCCGTTGGCTACTTTGCATACAACTTTCATCAGTCGGGCGCACTGTACCACGGCATGTACCTTACAGGTGCAGTAGCCCTGCCTACCATAGCAGTAATAGCGGTACTAGCCAAGGCCAAGCAAAAGCAAGACTATGCCAAGGTAAGTATGCTAGTAAAAGTGGTAATGCTATTGGGTATCCTTTCTATACCTGCCTTTTATTGGTTTAGCAAAATGGCGCAATAATGTTTGAACTGAACAAGAAGATAATACTGGCCAGCAACTCGCCGCGCCGTAAACAGATAATGGCTAGCGCAGGCTTTAAGTTTGAGGTACGCAGCATGAATGTGCCCGAGGACCACCCCGAAGGCGTAGACGCGCAGGACATACCACAGTTTTTGGCATTGAAGAAGGCGAAGGCTTTTCTACCCACCTTGAACGATGATGAAATAGTAATAGGTGCCGATACCATAGTAGTGTTGAACGGCAAGATATACGAGAAGCCCGCCAACCGCGCAGACGCCATACATATGCTGAGCGAGCTAAGCGGCAATGCGCACACCGTATACACTGGCGTATGCCTAATAAGCAAAGAAAAAGAGGTAGCCTTTACCGATAAAACTGTTGTACACTTCAACACGCTGGAACATAGCGAAATAAAATACTACGTTGATACTTTTCAACCCTATGACAAAGCAGGTGCTTATGCCTGCCAAGAGTGGATAGGTGCTGTAGCCATCAAAGCCTTTGAAGGCGATTACTTTAATGTAGTGGGCTTACCTATTAATAGAGTATATGCGGAGCTGAAGAAGTTTTAAATTTTAATGATAGGCATTAGATAGGAGTATTAGGCCCTGGCGAGGGGCTGGCTAAAGTTCTTCCGATAGCGTACACTATTCCCTGCTCCAATATTGGGCAGGGAATAGTGTTACGGCCGTATTATACTATTTGTCCTATTTATCCCATTTCCCTCAATTACCTAAAATTATCTGCCAAGTTTTAGCTTATTTCGGCGGCGTATATAAATGCAGTTTTAAAGATGTATGTATTAAAGTTTGGTGGCTCGTCGGTGGCTAATGCCGAGCGCATAAAAGGCGTGGCCGAAATAGTAGTAAGCGCTAAGAAAAAACACAAGCAGGTGGCGGTGGTTATATCGGCGCTGGGCGGTGTAACCGATGAACTGATAGCCCTTACCAATGGCGCCTTGCAAGGCGAGGAAAACATTAAGGAGACTTTTAAGAAGGTGGAGACGCGCCACTACGAGGCCGTGAAGGCCCTAGTGCCAGTACAGCGACAAACGCAGGTGCTGGGCAATGTGGTACACACACTGAACCAACTGTATGATATACTGAAAGGCATTAGTCTGATACGAGAGGTATCGCCTAAAACGCATGACCTAGTGATAAGCTTCGGCGAGCGCCTGAGTGCCTACATAGTGAGCGAAGGATTGAAAGAGTATGTGAAGGATGCAGCCTTTGCCGATGCACGCCAGTTTATAAAAACCAATGGCGACTTTGGCAATGCGAAGGTGAACTTTACCAAAACGAACAAACTGATACGCGAGTACTTCGCCAATACTAAAGGCACGCACGTGGTTACGGGCTTTATAGCCAGCACCGATAACGGCGATACCACTACATTGGGTAGAAGCGGCTCGGACTATACAGCGAGTATAGTAGGTGCAGCCTTGAAGGCAGAAGCCATAGAGATATGGACGGACGTGGACGGCATACTAACTGCCGATCCGCGCAAGGTGGCACAGGCTTTTCCATTGAAGCAGGTAACGTATGAGGAGGCGATGGAGCTTTCGCACTTCGGCGCGAAGGTGATATTCCCCGCTACTATGCAGCCTGCTATGGCGCTGAAGATACCGATATGGGTTAAGAACACTTTTAAGCCAGATTACGAGGGCACTATCATATCACACAAAGCAAGTGCTGACGACCACCCTGTAAAGGGTATATCATCGTTGTCCTCTATCAGCTTGTTGAACGTGCAAGGTAGCGGTATGGTGGGTGTGGCAGGTGTAGCAGGTAGGTTGTTTGCTGCGCTATCTGCTGCTAAGGTCAACATCATCTTAATCAGCCAGGCATCGAGCGAGCACAGTATATGTATAGCCGTAAGCAGCAGCGATGCCAACCGCGCCAAGAACGTAATTGACGAAGAATTTGCCTACGAAATAAAGAGCAGTTTGGTGAATGAAACTGCCATACAAAGCGGCCTATCTATCATAGCTATTGTTGGTGATAATATGCGCCACTTGCCGGGTACTGCATCTAAGATGTTTGCAGGCTTGGGTAAGAACGGCATCAACATCATAGCCATAGCACAGGGCAGCAGCGAGCGCAATATATCGGCCGTAATAGAGGAGAAAGACCAAGCCAAGGCATTGAATGCTTTACATGAGGTGTTCTTCCTTAGCGATAACAAGGTGCTGAATGTATTCTTGTTAGGTCCGGGTTTAGTAGGTGGCAACTTGCTTTCTATTATAGAAAAACAACACGACAAGCTACGCGCCAAACACATGATAGATGTACGCGTGGTGGGTATAGCCAATAGCAAGCAAATGCTGATAAGCGAAAGTGGCAAGGCCTATAAAACATGGGGCAATGCCAATGCGAACGTAAAGGCAAGCACGATAGAAACATTTGTAGAGGCGATAAAAAAGTTGAACCTGCCGAACAGCATATTTGTAGATGCAACTGCTAGCGATGCACCAGTGCCTTACTACGAGCCACTATTGCAAGCAGGTGTGGCGATAGTAACGCCTAACAAGCGCGCTTGCTCAGGCAAGTATGGCTACTACGAGAAGCTGAAGAACTTGAGCTTGCGACACAATGCACGCTTGCTATACGAAACCAACGTAGGTGCAGGCTTACCAGTGATAAACACATTGACAGACTTGCTAATGAGCGGCGATGATATACTGAAGATAGAAGCTGTAATGAGCGGCACGCTGAACTACCTGTTCCATAACTTTAATGAGGAGATGTCGTTCACCGAGCTATTGAAGCAGGCGAAGGACTTGGGCTATACCGAGCCAGACCCTCGCGATGACCTAAGCGGTATGGATGTAGCGCGCAAGATTCTTATTCTTGCACGCGAGTGTGGCTATGAGGGTGAATTGAAGGATGTAACGGTAGAAAACCTGGTACCTGCGGCAGCGCGTAAGTCGAAGACGGTAGATGCTTTCTTTAAAGATTTGAAGAAGTTTGATGCAGAGTTTACCAAGAAGGTGAAGGCTGCCAATGCCAAAGGCAAGAAGCTGAAATATGTGGCCGTGTTCGAGAAGGGCAAGGCTACTACAGGCTTGCGCGAGGTAGGCCCTGAGCATCCGTTCTATTCATTGGCGGGCACCGAGAACTGCTTCTGCTTTACCACCGAGCGCTACAACGCAAACCCATTGGTAGTAAAAGGCCCGGGCGCAGGTGCAGCCGTAACTGCAGCAGGTGTGTTTGCCGATATAATTAAGTTAAGTAACCGATAGTAAGAACAGTAAAACATAAATGGCACAATTAGAATTTCCAGAATCGAAATATGCACGCGCATTTGCACCTGCTACAGTGGCAAACGTGGCTTGCGGCTTCGATGTACTGGGCTTTGCAGTAGAGAACCCTGGCGATGAAGTAATAGTAACCGAGAACAACAGCTATGGCTTGAAGGTTACCAGCATAATAGGCGATGGCGGCAAGCTGCCGATAGAGGCAAACAAGAACACCGCCACCGTGGCCATCAACGCTATGTTGAACCACTTGAAGGCAGATGGTGGACTTTCTATACAAATAAAAAAGATGATGCCGCTAGGCAGTGGCTTAGGCAGTAGTGCCGCCAGTGCAGCAGCGGCCTTGGTAGCTACTAACGAACTATTGGGCAATCCGCTACAGAAGAAGGAACTAGTACAGTTTGCCATGGAAGCAGAGCGCATAGCCTGCGGTGCAGCACATGCCGATAACGTAGCCCCTGCTATAATGGGTGGCTTTGTATTGATACGTAGTTATAGTCCGCTTGATATAGTGGCCATACCTGCACCCGCCAGTTTGTATTGCAGCATTGTACATCCGCATATAGAACTGCGCACCGAAGATGCGCGCAAGGTATTGAAGCAAGATATATCGTTAAAAGATGCAATCAACCAATGGGGCAACCTGGCGGGTTTGATAGCAGGCTTGATGCGCAGCGACTATGAATTGATAGGCCGCTCGCTGAAGGATGTGGTGGCAGAACCTATACGTAGCTTATTGATACCGGGCTTTGATGCGGTGAAGCAAGCAGCATTGGATAATGGTGTGCTAGGTTGCAGTATATCAGGCTCGGGACCTTCGGTGTTTGCACTTAGCACTAGTAAAGAGACCGCTAACAAAGCAGGACAAGCCATGCAGAAGGCACTGCACGAAATAGGTTTGGATAGCGACCTGTATGTATCGAAGGTGAACAGTAAGGGTGCGCATGTGTTGAAGTAGATTTTATAACCACCAAGATGATTATCATTCAACAGCCGCTTAACTAACTATCAAAATGATAGATAAGTCTTTCAAATATCAGCAAATTGGTAAAAACACCTACGAATATTATGACCCTTCCGACCAATTATTATATCGTGCTGAGCCAAGGTTAAAAAATGGCTATGTAGGATGGCATGTTTTTGATACAGAAGGCATACTCGCTATTGAAGTGACTGAACCAGTTGGAATATTCAACACTAAAGAAAAATGTAAAGCCACCATTGCTGATGGCACAGAATTTATCCTTACATACTCGCCTAGCATATTCAAAATCTTTGTTACGGGGTTTAAAAGCACGATAAAAAAAGGTAACGAAGAGTTTACCATTGATTTTAAATGGTCATATAAACCTTTATATCAAAATAATAAAATCATTGCCAAAATAGGAATTAATGGCTGGTTCATAACTAGCGGTAGCATAGAAATATATACTTCCTTACCTTTAGTACATCTTATATCTATAATGCTCTTGAGTAC